>JALZWI010000081.1 GCA_023299895.1 Arenicella sp.
TTCAATATTACGCTCTTGAATTGGTGAGACTGAATGATTCAAAATAAGCAAATCGATTCCTTCAGCTTCGATTCGACAGCGAATTTCTTCTAACTTACCCTTACCCATATAGGTTGCAGCATCAGGTCTGCGTCTGAAAGCAGTAATTGTATCAACCACAACTGCTCCTGCCGACATAGCAAGCAGCTGAATTTCTTCCAAAACTTCTTGATCTTCTTGTGGAGACTGGCGTTGATAAAAAATCAGCGCCTTAGGCTGGGTTTTTACTTCTGCTAGTTCAAACAACTTAGCTTAAATCCTGCGTTGCGATAAGGTCTGTTGGAAACATAAGCTATAAAAAAGTACTAATCTTCGCCTTCAGTCTCAATACGCACAGATTTTGATGGCACGACTGTTGATACAGCATGCTTATAAATCATCTGATTAACGGTATTTCGTAAGACAATGACGAATTGATCAAATGATTCAACCTGGCCTTGTAACTTAATACCATTAACGAGGTATATTGATACAGGGATTCTTTCCTTTCTGAGTGCATTCAAAAACGGATCTTGTAATGCTGTTCCTTTGTTCTGTGCCATCTTATTTGTTCTCCAACTCTATTCTACTGAGTCTTAACTTCGAGGTTTATTGCTTGTTTAGCTAAAATTAAGAGGAATTAAACATCCCTACCATTGCGAAGTTTCATTATACGCAACTTAGACATAGATTTGCGTGACATATTTGACAAGTTTATCGAGTTTTTTCTCTTTAAGGCCAGAATCAACCCACCAGACCACATCCGCTTGATTTCTTAACCAAGTTAATTGGCGTTTAGCGAGCTGACGAGTCGCCGCAATGCCTTTTAAACGCATATCATCATAACTAAGATCGCCTTTTATAAATTCAAGCATTTGCCTATATCCGATCATCTTCATTGCAGTGCATTGCGCATCAACACCTTGGGCTAGTAATTGCTCAATTTCATTCTGAAGGCCGCTTTCAAGCATAATATCGAAACGTTGCTCGATACGTTGGTGCAAATATGAGCGGTCCGAGAATGACAACGCTATTTTGATCATACGGTTCGCAACCGGAGGCTTGTTGCTTGAATTATGTTCAGCTACAGACTGACCACTTTCTAAAACAATTTCTAGGGCACGCTGAATACGTTGTGCATCTTGTGGCTCGATGTTGCTGGCGCGATCTGGGTCTAATACCATTAGTCGAGCATGCAATGCTGGCCAGCCTTCTTTTTGAGCCTGTTCAGAAATTTCTGCACGAAGCGCAGCATTGGCTGGCGGCAACTCACTTAATCCTCTTTCCAAAACACTATAATAAAACATCGTACCACCAGCCAGAACAGGCAGCTTGCCTTGCGCAGTACAGTTATTAATAAGCTCAGTAGCGTCTTTATAAAATTCCGCCGCTGAATAAGTCTCGCAAGGTGGTCGAATATCTATTAAATGGTGTGGGTACTTGCTTAAAAAATCACGGCCAGGTTTAGCCGTACCAATATCCATGCCGGTGTAAACTAAAGACGAATCGACACTTATGATTTCGCTATCAAAGGCATCATACAATTGCGCGGCTGCATCAGTTTTGCCGGTTGCCGTCGGCCCCATTAGACAGATAATAGGGATTTGATCAGGCTCTAAAGCAGAGAACTTATTGTCCACGTTTAAACCAACCGTCCAATTGTGATAATGACATCTGCACCCACGTTGGTCGGCCATGATTGCATTGACCGCTGCGTTCAGTCACTTCCATATCACGTAATAAAGCATTCATTTCAGCGATTGACAAAAGACGGTTGGCTCGCACAGAGCCATGACAGGCCATCGACGACAATAGTTCGTGCATGGTTTCTTCTACACGATTACTGCTTTCAGTAGCGACCAAATCAGACAAAACATCGCGCACCAGTTGTGAGATATCTGCGTCGACGAGTAATTCTGGCACACTACGTACTATCAAGACTTGTTCATCAAGCTGCTCTACTTCTAAGCCCAGTTGAGAAAACACATCTTGTTGCAACTGCCATGCTTGTATTTCGGTCTCACTTACTTGGATAGTAACGGGGACCAACAAGGATTGTTGAGCGATGACCGACTCTTGCATATTCTGCTTGAGTTGCTCGTAAGTGATTCGTTCATGCGCAGCGTGCATATCAACCAAAATCAGTCCTTGTTCATTTTCTGCCAAGATATAAACACCTTTCAATTGGGCAAGCGCATACCCCAACGGCGGCATTACATCAGAAGAAAAATTAGCACTAGCTGATGATATTAAATCTGCCCGAAAAGCAGATTCGCTAATCGTTTTATAACCATCAATTTGCTCACGCACCGCCTCTGGTGTCAATCGTTCACTTGGCGTGTAGTTAGAGAATTGCGTAGCATTGTCTGAATATTGCAAAGGTGCTTGTTCTGTTATTTGCAAATCAGATACAGTGTTAGGATTAATCAATTTAGGTGACGCAACGCCAGATACTGAGTCAACCTGCAAACTTGTGACCTCACCTGCACTGCTACTTAATTGCTGTTGAATTGTACGAAAAATAAAACCATGCACTTCGCGGCTTTCATTAAACCGAACCTCGTGTTTTGTTGGATGAACATTAACATCCACATTCGCAGGATCCATCTCCATATACATAACATAGATTGGATGCCTACCATGAAACAAGACATCACGATAACCAAGACGTACCGCATGGCCAACCGTTTTATCTCTAATTAATCGGCCATTTAGATAGAAATACTGCATATCCATTTGACTGCGAGAAAAACTTGGCAAACCTAGCCAACCATAAAGACGCATACCATTGCGCTGCTCATTAAAATACACACTGTTATCCGAAACATTATCACCGCACACCGTTTTTATTCGTCGAGCATCATCGTACGCAACTGCGGGTAAATGCAACGTCACACGACCATTATTGCTTAGCTTAAATTCGACGTCGAAACGGGACAGTGCCATTCTGCGGACAACTTGATCAAGATGTTTGTATTCAGTTGCTTCGGTACGTAAAAACTTGCGTCTTGCTGGCGTGTTATAAAATAAATCGCGCGCCTCAATTGTTGTACCAACAGGGTGAGCAACGGGCGTTGCTTGGTTAATTTTATTGTTTCCGTCACTGGAGACCATCCAAGCCTGCTCAGCATTTTGTTCTCGCGACTCAATGGTCAAGCGTGTTACTGATGCAATGCTCGGCAAAGCTTCACCACGAAACCCAAGCGTCGCGATTTGCTCAAGGTCAGTCATGCTGGAAATTTTACTGGTTGCATGTCGCGACAATGCCATTGCTAAGTCTTGCTCGAGAATGCCATGACCATTGTCCGTAATTTTAATCCGTTTAATCCCCGCCATCTCAATCTCTATCTCGATACGATTAGCGCCCGCATCGAGAGCATTCTCAATCAATTCTTTGATAATTGAAGCCGGTCGTTCGATTATTTCGCCCGCTGCGATTTGATTGACCAATCGCGCGTCAAGCTGATTAATTCTGTGTTGAGTCATAATTTTTAAACTTATGGAATGGTCAGCGTCTGCCCTAACATAACTGTTTGCGAACGCATATTATTAGCGCGCATAATTTCATTAGTGCTTGAGCCATATTTTTCAGCAATCTCTGACAAAGTATCTCCACGATTCACCGTGTGTTTACGTGGAGCAACTGGATTGGGACCTGTACCACCTGTTATTTTAATTTTTTGCCCTAAATAAACCGTATCTTTGCTTAAGCCATTTACACGTTTCAATGACGCTATTGTGACATTATATTGTGCAGAAATTTCGGACAGAGAATCACCACGTTTGACTGTATGAACCGCAGGTCTTGAATTGCCAGTCTGAGAATTACGACTAACTTGCGCGTTGCTGGGTAATGTTAATTTAGCTCCGAGCACAGCTACGTTATTACGCAAATTATTAATCCGTTTAAGCTCGCTTAAAGAAACTCGATATTTTTCAGCTATTTTAGATAAAGAATCCCCTCTCACGACAGTATGATATTGCGATGATTGGTTAGCATTTGATCTCACAACATTATCAATCGCAGGGGACTGATAAGTTGCAACGTTGTAATAGGGAGTTTGTTCGAAATATTGGTTGATTGCTGTGTAAAGTGCCTGTGCAACCTTAGCTTGATAACTGCTCGAACGTAAATTTCTTTCTTCGTCTGGGTTAGTAATAAATCCTGTTTCTACCAAAATTGAAGGAATGTCTGGTGATTTTAAGACGGCGAAACCTGCTTGTTCAACACGCTTGCTGTGCAGCTTACCGAGTTTGCTCAACTCCTTGAGAACTCGTCCACCTAGATTGACACTTTCATTAATCGTATTGGTCATGGATAGGTCAACTAAAACTTGAGCCAAGACGTCATCTTTATCTGCAAGGCTGACCCCGCCGATTAAATCTGCGGCGTTTTCCTTGGTGGCCAAGGCCCTTGCCATCGCGCTGGTTGCACCACTTTGAGATAAAGCAAATACCGAGAAACCACTCGCTGAGCTTTTGGTAAATGCATCTGCGTGAATAGAGATAAATATGTCCGCATTTTGTTCGGCAGCAATTTCACGGCGCCTATTTAATTTCACAAAATAATCGCCCGCACGAACCATAAAACTGTCAAACCGTGGATCGCTATCAATTATACGTTTAAAACTGTTTGCAATCGCCAAAGTGAGTTCTTTTTCTTTGCTGCCCCGATATCCAATTGCGCCGGGATCTTCGCCACCGTGCCCAGCATCAATTGCAATCAGAACAGGTCGAGTTGACTGCGTCGCTAAGACTGTCGGTGTTAATTCAATCGGTCTATTAATATTGTCATTTTCTCTAGTATTTTGTTGCTCACTATTTTGTGATGCAGCTGAACTTTGCGCTACTGAGGTTGAAACTGGATCCATTAAGTCGATAACTAGACGATGGCCATAAAGCTCATTTGGCGTGAGCACAAAATCATTACTCTCCACTGTATTTTTTAATTCAAAGACAAACCGCAACACATTAGATTGTGGTTGACCTGTACGAATACTATTGATGTGTCGGTTATCATTGTCGACTGCCGGAAGCTGCATAGATAAGTCAGCATTCTCTATATCAACAACGAGTCGCATTGGATTGTGCAACCTAAATATACTGTGTTTTACACCTTCAGAAACATCAAAGACAATCCTTGTTGATTCAGGAGAATGCCAAAGTCGCAAATTATTGACTTGTTGATTATTGTTAGTCTGAGCATAGAGCAATGACCCAGCATTCCAAGAGATCGCCATCAAAACGAAGCTAAATTTCAGTACAACTTTTAACACGATATAAAATGGATTAGGTAACACCAAAAATCAGATAATTTGGCTTAGTTTATCAAAAATTCATTACAACAGGTTTTGTAGAATAATTCGAGAACTAAAACACTCTATTAATATATGTAAATAGAAAAT
>JALZWI010000082.1 GCA_023299895.1 Arenicella sp.
TTATCACCACCACCGCCGTATTATGCTTGCTTGACCCACCACCGATCTTCTTTTCTAACCATAGAAATAAAGGCAAGAAAACCATCATCACTAAAAAGTAAACAAGAACCCAGACAGGACGGTAAGACCACCACTGACCGCTGCCCGGTGCTACGGTAAAAACACTCGGGAACATCCAAAAGCAAAGACCAATCATGAGCATCATTACGGTGCTATGCCATAAGAATATCGGCATTATAAAGCCATTAATTAGTACCGTGGCAGTCCAGACTTTAGCTTTGCTTAACCAACGTCGCATGGGGCCTTCGAACGCTAGTAGCAAGCCGATTTGAGTTAAGCCCAACGCGATTAACGGTAACTTTGGCGGTGTAGTGTTACTGAATTCTTCGCCCGGAACGCCAATTAAACTAATCGGATATGGGCCAAACTGAGTAAGTAATACCAACGCGATAGCAGCGATGACCGCCAAACACAAACTAGGCAGAAAACCACCGATACGTTCTTGTTGCCAGGCATAACCCAATTGATGCACCGCACTCCAAACAAACAAATAGTTAAACCAACCTAACCATTGTTGTTCAGTATTGAAATAGATTAAGTCTCCGATTACTGCTAATAGCATCGGCGTGATAACACTCCAAAACCCATAACGGTGCCAAGCTGCACGACTGATCGGCACCAGTAAGACAATCACAAAGTAGATCGCCAAAAACCAAACAGGTACTAAGGCTACTTGCGAGGCAATACGAGTCATACCCGACGGCACTGAAAATACGTGACCAACAACACCCAATAAAGTCCACAACAATACAAGAGGAACAACTGGGCCGAGTAAACGGCGCATTCTTGCTTCTAGCCACTGCGAATACGATTGGTTTTTCTTTTGTGCGCCATCCCATGACACGCCATTGGAGAAACCGCCAACAAAAAAGAACACGGGCATAACTTGAAACAACCAGGTTAACCAACGTGACCACTCTTGTATGTCGAGTAAATGTTCGATGTTCGCAGTGCCATTATCTAAATACGGCGCCGCCATTAACCAATGACCAAACACCACAGCGCTAATCGACAATGCTCTGAGTAAATCAACGTATCGATTGCGGTCTTGCGGCGTTGCCACTGCCATTTCACTTGCGCGTTGCCACATTCCTTTTTTACTCATAATTGTTCTCTAATTAAACTTCTCTATGTTTCATTCTACGTTACTAACCTTACTGGAACAAAGAATAGTGGCCCTCTATATAAAACATCTATATACAACCATAAAGTATAAATATATTGAACTCATGGTTAATATTTATCAACTAAATATATTTTAGTTTACTTAAATTAGTCTCAACTTCATTCTGTTCACTCGTTATTCACATCAATATTCTAATGAATATAGGAGCAATTTATGAATAAGTTATTGAGCTGTATTAAATCCACCATTATCACTACCAGCATTCTCGCATTCGGCATATCTGACGTATCTGCAAGTGGTTTACTAACGCCTAAAGGCAGCAATACTCAACTACAGATTCAAGATCACAGTGTTGAGGTCATGATTGAAGATGGCTATGCAATCACTACCATAGAAAATGAATTTTATAACCCATCAACTGAGATCTTGGAAGCCGTGTACGAATTCCCTGTTCCCCAAAATGGCACTGTTGCTGAATTCACCATCTGGATTGATGGCAAACCTATTATTGGCGAAGTCGTAGAGAAAGAACGAGCTAAAGCCATATACGAACAAGAGAAAGCGGCAGGACGTGATGCCGGCTTAACGCAGAAAAAAACTTTTTATCGCTTTGAATCCAGTGTGTCGCCGGTACGCCCACAACAAAGTACAAAAATTCGATTAGTCTATATGCAGCCAGCAGATATTGAAGGCGGTATTGGTCGTTATGTTTACCCACTTGAAGAAGGTGGAACAGATCAAAACAAACTCGACTTTTGGCAAACAGATTCCAACGTGCAAAGGCAATTTAGTTTTGATTTATCGTTGAGATCAGGGTTCCCTGTCGATGCACTTCGAACGCCGGCACACCCACACGCAGTCATTACCAACAATGACCAACTCAATTGGAATGTTGCGATTAATAAAAATGGCAAAACAAAATCAAACACGGTTGTTACTGAAAACCCTGCCGATACAATAGCGCTATCCGAACGTGCTGCTACCTTTAGCGATTTAGCCTTACAAGACAATGATAACCAAAATCAAGGTGCTAGTAGTAACGCACTCAACCAAGACATTGTTGTTTATTGGCGCTTACAACCAAACTTGCCAGGCGCCATAGAGCTTGTTACACATAAAAAACCAGGGCAAAGGCGCGGCACTTTCATGCTCACGGTAACGCCAGGAATTGACTTGCAGCCGATCAGTGAGGGGCGTGATTGGGTTTTTGTATTAGATCGCTCAGGCTCAATGAGCGGCAAGTATCAAACCTTGATGGACGCAACATCTCAGGCGCTCAACAAACTAAGCACCAATGACCGATTCAGAGTGATTTTATTCGACGATAAAGTTGAAGAACTTACCAAAGACTGGACTGTGGTGAATGATATGTCGTTGCAAAATATAAGCGATGCTTTAAGTCGCTCATCGGTTGATGGAGGCACTGATCTTTATCGCGGTATTCAAGCAGCTTTATCTAAAATTAATGCTGATCGCACTACGAGTGTTATCTTAATTACTGACGGCGTTGCCAATGTTGGCAAAACTGAGAAAAAAGATTTCTTAGATCTAATAAGCAAATATGATGTGCGTTTATTCACCGCAATTATGGGCAATGGTGCAAACCGACCGTTACTTGATAGCATGACTAGAGTCTCGCAAGGCTTTGCGACCAGTATTTCTAATAGTGATGACATTATGGGAGTCATGCTTAGTGCAATTGAAAAAGTAAAATACCAAGCTTTACATGATGTCGGTCTGAGCATCAAAGGTCTCAAAACAAGTGACTTAGTACCAACTCAACCAACCACACTCTACCGTGGACAACAAATGGTTTTGTTCGGTCATTATTATGGAGACGAGCAAGCTGAAGTTACTCTAAAAGCAAAAATTTCTGGT
>JALZWI010000083.1 GCA_023299895.1 Arenicella sp.
TCTCTTTATTTTCTGGCTTGGTGAGGTACACCTTAGCTGTCCAGTCGAGATCATACACATACTCCACAGGGCGGAGGTGCTTCTCCGGGTTTCTGTGACAGTCTAAACAGAAGGCCATCGTGTGGGCCTTCGATTTATACACCACGCGCGTCTTGTGCATGTCACCATGACAAGAGAAACAAGAAACCCCACGGTTTACGTGTGCTGAGTGATCAAATTTCACATAGTCAGGAGAGTCCCAAACTTTTACCCAGCGAATCGGCTTCCCGCTTTCTAGGGCATCACGGAGAGCTTTAAGCTTAGGAGAATTATGCTTCACTCCTACATTGTTTGCCGCACCAGCTGCGTGGCAGTTCGCACACACATTGGCAGAAGGAAGATTCGCGTGGCCGGACTTATCCACGAAGCTGTGACAGTGGCGGCAATCCATCCCTACGACACCAGCATGTAAGGCGTGGTCATAAGGAATAGGCTGATCAGGCTGATAGCCTACCGCTAAAGTTTTATCAGTCGCGTAGTAGCTTACAGCTAATGCTACACCAGCAACTGCCGTTCCGATACAGATCGCTATTTTAAAAGGTAGGAAATTTGCTGAGCTTGGAAAGAGATTGGCCATTATCTTTGTCTGTCTAACACTTAGGCTGTGATCGCTTGTGAAATTTTTCACAAGCTCACCGAAAAAAATTAGAACAATCTCATCCGGAGTTTGTTAATAATTATCGCGCCGTTAAAAACCAATATCTTAACGGAACAGGCTCTTCCAATACAGATTTAAAGCCTCTTAAAATAGAATTACAAATCGGTGAGCATTGCGATATCGCTTGCATAATGTGTTGGCAAGACCATAAAAAACCACGCGCCCTTAAGAAGAAAAACCTAGAAGAAGTTTACCAACTAATTCCATACTTACTTGAAATCACCGTTACTGGGGGAGAACCAACAATCTTCCCTGATTTTTGGAAGTTAATTAAGTTATTTAAAGCCCACAGTATGCCTTTTGCTCGGCTTCAACTATTAACACATGGGCAACATATTGCCGCCAACCTAGAACAGTTTGAAGGCATTCCCTATATCGGCTTCTGTGTAAATGTTGATGGGCCAAATAAAGAGCTTTATGAAAAAATTCGTAAAGGCTCAAATTGGAACAAGCTAAATGAAAGTCTATCCGCATTGAAAATAGCCTGTCAAAAAAACCCTGGCTGGGGCTTAAACACCACCTTCTTATTAATGAAGTCAAATATTGAGCATATTGAAGAATCAATTCACTTCGCAAATAAGTTTAATGCCAGTTGGTCTTGCGGTCTTTTAGTCGGCGAATACACGCCGATAGATCAGTGTCGATCCTATTTTTCTGAAAATATTTTCAGCTTTGATCACTTGGGCTTTTCAAAAGAAAAAATTGTCAGCTTATTAGAAAATTCTATTAAGCTAGCTCAAGAAAATGATCGTATTATTGGTATCAATGCAGCGTCAGCAAGTATAAGAGCCTCTATAGATGAAGTATTGATAAGACCGCAGATACATGTTGCTGACTCAGAGGCACAAACCTTAATGCAGATAGACGATTCAGCCGTATTATCTCGCGCCATAAAAAGGCTTTTAGATGTTAACCAAAAACAATTATTTGAAGGCTCTGATCCGTCAATACAATTTAAAGCTAGCTCCGCCATCAACTCAGCTGAGCAAAGTGAGAACGATGGAGACTATAAGCATGCAGCACAACAATTTAAATTAGGCTTAGCGTTATATAACTCCATTAATTTCGAGCTTGAAGCCATTGAAACTCAAATCAAGTACGCACGATGCCTTTTGTATTCAAAACCTAAGAAGGCGTTAAAAATACTGGAACAAAGTGCATCCGAATTAGAATTGAATTTCGGCAAAACTCATTCTAAAGTTGCGCTTGCCGAGCTTGAACTTGGAAAAGCAATGCTTTATCGAAAACACTTCCAAAATGCTGAATCTCATTTATTATCAGCCTATAGAACATTAACATTGTTATTTGGAAAGCAAGAATTTTCGTCCTATATAGCAGTATCAGCCTATCATCTAGGAAAAACCTATCAAGAACAAGGGAGTTCAAAAGCGACTCCGCTTCTAAGAAAGTCATTACGCATGTTCGAAAACCTATTGGGCGTAGACAATAGTCTTACCAAACAAGCAGCCGTTGACTTTCATGAATGCTTGCTTGCTGAAAATGCAGTAATACACGCTGATGAAATATTAGAAAAGTTCAACATTAACCCTAAATACAGAAAATCCTCACTGCAAAACGTCATTATTAATTCAGGTAAGAGCTCCTATCGCTTTTTGGGAGGTTGGATTAAATAACTTTGAAGCCAGTGAAAATATTCATTTGAAATACATAATTTTACAATAGACCTTACAGATGGTTCTCAAGAACTCTATTCATTTAGAGTTTCTTAATTTATAAAAGATCGATTCGTATTCTCAAGGAATTCTTATTGGCAATAACTAGAGCGGTTAATTGAATTTAGTTTCTATTGTAAAGTACCCACTTCACCCAAGCATATGCCGATTTCGCGATCATTTTCTGCCCGTACTGATTTGGGTGTCCTGCGTTATCAATTGGATAACCGTCTTCAGCATCAAAGGTGGCATACGTTGGCAGCAACCAAATACGTTCATTTTCTTTGTCTCCGAAACGCTCTACAGTCGCTCCAAGTGCAAAACGTCATTATTAATTCAGGTAAGAGTTCCTATCGCTTTTAGGGAGGTTGAATTAAATAATTTTGAAGCCAGCGAAAAATTACAGTTGAAGTTATATCTCGAAATAATATTTATCATAGCCGCTTCCAGTTAAGCAGGTACATCGTTCAGATTACAGTCTCGTTAGGAGTTTTTGTCTCCGACAAAAAATACTATTTTGTACTTTTTACGGCCAATGCCTTGGTAGTTAGTTCCCTTGCATTTAATATTAAACTGGAAATATTATTACTGACCGATAAAATAGAAACTGTGATTTTTCTATCGTCGCTTTTTACTTTATGATTTAAAATATGAGGTCTATTAAGATAAGGAAGCTTGAAATCTTCAAGTTCTTTTGCTTCATCTTCAGTTATTAGTTCTTGTAAAACAGCTATATTAAGGGACGAGTTATCATAATCGCTGTTGTGATGCAGTTTGGAAATCGTCGCCAAAGCTTCTTCAAACTTGATGTCGTAGTCGTTGTTCTTTGCGAACTTAAATAAGTCATCGGCCTCTGCGGAGCTTATATTTCTTTTATCAATATGTTCAAATTCAGTTAGAAAACCTGAATCAGAGTTTGTTGAAGTTATCCATTTAGAGTTTAGTTTAACAACAGGTTTCATTTTTGTCGCCAGCACAGGCAGGCCAGCGGCCATCATCTCAAATAATTTTAATGGAAATGCACTTTCAACAAGATAGTCATCGTATTTAAATGGAATGATACCGATATGTGCTGCTTTATACACGCTTGCTAAATCCTTAGGGAGCATTCGGTCATGCCATAACACGTTGCCTGCGGCAAAGACTTCATCTCTTAAAGCGTTCTCTTCATCAGTGGGTAACTTGTGTTGTGGGCCAACAATAACAAATAAAACGTTGGGAAATTTAATGGCGAGCTTCTGTAGTAATGAATAATCAATGCATTTACCTATATTGCCACCAAAAACAGCTATTTTTAGATAATGCTTGCCCTTCTCTTTGATGCTTTGGTCTACAGAGGCATTAGCATAATCCGACGTATCACAACCATTTGTAATAACCATAGAGGTTGAAATAGAGGCTTGTTCAATAGCCGATTCTTCACAGCCAGAGCTAACACTAATAACTAAATCACTGTTTGTTAAGGCGACCCTGCTCTGTTTCCACAACATATTAAGTTGATCTTCCCAGCGAAACCAATCTTCAGAGAAATGCATGATTTTTTTCTTAAATGGAAGCATTGAATATGGCAAGGACAAAAAAGGGTTTGTAAGCCAAGCCCATGGATTTTTGTAACCATGTTCATCGCAATCAGCTAAAATCTGAGCGTATTGGAGTGCGGAATATTCAGCCAGATTGTCTTTATTAAACGCTATCATTCTCGTTGATAAAATTCTGACGTTTTCTAATTCCTCTACATTTTCTACATGTGCATCAAACTCATCGCCCTTAGTTTCAGGTTCAACGATAATTGCTGGAATTTGCTGGCCCCATCTTTTAGCCCAATGCCATCTGTTTCCCTGCATTTCATTACGCCAGCCGGATATCACCAAAAAATAAATCGCGTCAGGTGCATCTTGATTCAATTTGTTAGAAATAAAATCAGTATTTTTCATTTCTGCTCACCATAATTTTTTACCGATTTTTTATTTTTGATATTTTCTGTTTCATTCGTCGACTTAACTTCTCTAGTATGTGGCTTAGTTTATAAGAATCTTTATAAGCTTTTTGCGAGTCTTGATAAGCCTTTTGAGAGTCTTGATAGGCCTTTTGAGAGTCTTGATAAGCCTTTTGGTAATCCTGCAACTGACCGTATAAATTATCACTTATTAGCTGTCGAGATAACATGCCTGTTACCAATGTATCCTCCAAGCTGGTAACACATGGAGTAGAGTCACGGAGATAGATGGCGTTGTTCGTAATATATTTAATTTTTCGTTGGTGAATTATCTCAATTTTTCTTGCTAACGTTTTAATAACAGAACTGTACCAGTAGTCCGAGTTATTAACGATTTCATCGTATGTTCTTTCAGTCAACTCTTCCAATAGATCAATATCTTTGATTTTGCTGACAACCTCCTTTATGTTACTAAAATCTTTTTTCAAAACAATATAATGCCGGCCAGGCTTCAATACATTGCTGTATTCGCCCTCAAATAACACTAAGGCAGTCTTTAAATAAATAGCTTCAAATAATTGGGGCGGCATATGATTCATATTTGCACCCAAGTTCATTTCTCTATAATTCAACTCAGTAGGAATACTGACATTTTCGATTTCATCTTCGCTCGTAGGTCCATGGGCATCAAAATATTTCTTAATCGCGCCATGTTCATCAAAAATATTTGCGCCGCTCTCTGTGCCTAATGTAGTACGCCCGTTTTGTAGAAAGTGATACCAGTCAAAATTTAATATACGATTACTTTCTTCCCACTCAATGTCTTCGCGTAAATTATTATTGTCGCAGACAACTTTCATTTTCTTACCAATATCCCACTTATCCTTAGCCAGTTCTCCCATCTCTCGCCTGAAGTGTCTCCCTCGATAAACCACATCGTAATGCCTCTCTTTCAGCGGTAGCACTTTGAAGTTTTTAATAGCAGAGTCAATTGGTACATAACCTGGCAGGATATTAACGAACTCAGTTTCTGTGAACCGTTGCCTCGAATAAACTTTGTTAATGCACTCATCATTCACGGCCGTTATCACTAGATCAATACTTCTATTTTCAATCCAGATTCGAATATTTTCAGTATTATAATAATCATTATTGACCATAACGACTTTTACACCACGATAGCTATCCAATGCTCTGTCCAGCTTGCTTGAAGGGTAACCAGAACTTATCCATATTGAGCGATCAATTATTACAGCGTCAAAGTTGTTTAAATCATAGTCAGCTTTCACTAAATTATTAGCTAGAAGAGTTTCATCGGGAAAGTCTGAGCAAAAGAACACATCATGATTAGAGTCGGTTTGCAACGCCTTTAGAAAATCTCGCTTATAGCTAGCTTGCAAATTCCAAGGACATACAAATACTAAAATTTTTAACTTTGAATGCAGCATTATATTTTTAAGTTAGCGAATCATTTTCTCATTATTATATGAGCTTGAGGGTAAATTGATAAAAACTGAGTTTCCTAGACAGCTTTCCAGTGTTCATTGAATATCGTTAGTTAGGAAAGATATCAATTCAAAAATTTATTAGCTTTTAGGCCAGCCTTAGGTTTAACAGCAACTAAAAAAGTAACATGTAATATCACAGAAACTCTATCGGTAAATAACTAACGACGAAGTTTAAGTAGCCAGTAGCGCAACTTAATTGCGAAACTTTTAGCCGCTTCAAGAATATTATTGAGCCGTTGATAAGGGCTTTTATTTAACCCAATCGCGCCTTTATTAGCAATCGTTGGAACAACCATTCGAGTAAAGCTTTCATATGAAAATTGCGGGTTAGAAAGAATATCCTTTTGACAATTTTCTATCATTTGTAAGCGAAGGTTTTCATCTTTCACTAAGAACAGAATATCTTCTATATTAGAAAAATCGCGTTTCAATGGCAGGTAATGTACCCATGGCTTCAAGATCCCATTGTAATCAGACTCAATTAAAATTTGACCACACCCATTAGATATAGCTTCAAGGTGTCTTGGGGATAATACCTCTAAAGCGAGGCTTCCTTCGAATAGACATACTATCTCATTATAAAGATGGTCTTCATCAACACGAGGATTGTCAGTTAACTTTTTAAGCAACTGTCTCTCAATGTTACCACTCTTATCTAATACACTCGAACCGCTGGGTACGCCAATCACGTACCGGCATCGTCTCAAAAAAATATTCCAATCGCTCCCACTAATAAAATATTCTGACCCTACTTCGATGTCAGTAACTAAGTTTCTACTTGCAATTGAATTCTTCACTTCGCTAGAAATATCTCTCTTCAAGAGTCCAATAAGGCCCAGCTTAACATGCATCTTAGTCCAGTCGGCACGATAACCGATGTCGATATCTCGAACACAGTCTAATTCATTAGGAGTATATGCAGTTTCAACATAGCCGGATAAATATTGTTTCAGAATATCTTTCTTTACTATTTCTTCACCATAAATTGATCGCCACTCTTTAGGCGGCGCAAGTGTGAAAACCTTTTCGATACTTAGTTCGGATATAAACTTTCGAAGCAAATCAACGTTTTTATATTCGTCCTGCATAAGAGCAACTTTTTTCGCAGAACCAAAATCACAAGAAAGCCACGCATCGATTTTCGAGTTATAACGCCCTCGGTCCCAAACAGTCGTAACCGAGTGGTGAAAGACGACAATATCGACGTGCCTAAACATTCCAAGTATCGGAGCTCGATTAAAAATCGCATTGTGATAATAGACATCACAAGCTTTCAAGTGATCCTTAAAGCTGTATAGCATCGCAGCCACAGACTGTCTCAGCACGGGGTCGCTATTTGCATATATAATTAAAACTTTAATCATATGCTTCTGGCACTACTTTAAATTAGTGATTTGTAGGTGCAGACTAATTGCGCCGCGTTGCGTCGAATATCAAAATTTTCCTCAACAAATACCCGTGCGTTCTTTGCTTTGACTAGAAGCGAATCATAATTTATGACACTGTCAACAATGACCTGAGAAAGACTCTCTTCATCGAGATTGAATAACGACCCTCTAAGCTGGTCCTTACCTACCAAGTCAACTAATCCTCCCTGGGCCGCCGCCAATACAGGAACACCAGAAGCCATTGCCTCAATAGTTGCAACACTCAAACCTTCTACTCGTGATGGAAAAACAGCTAAATCCATTTTTTTATAAAAACCGCTTACCTCATCGGGTTCACACCAGCCGCACCATTGGACACTGTGTTCTATATCCAATTTTTTTGAAAGAGTCTTCAATCTCTTTTCTTCTGGCCCATCACCGACAATAAGTAAAATCAAGTCAACATCAGTTTGGCGACTTGCTATTGCAAAAGCATTAAGTAAAACATCGATGCCGGCCACTAAATGTAGCCTTTTCGAAACCCCGATGACAAATGTCTCACGACTAACTAAGGATGACTCTCGCGGGGTGAAGGGGAAGCTATCTAGCTTCACGCCAAATGGTATGGTCTTATATGATAAATCAGCTACAGAAGAAGCGGCTGATGCTAAATATTGGCTATTTGCGATGCAAACATTCGCTTTCAATAAGGCCCGTTTTACTAAAAACCGATAAAGGCGATTTATATTTGGAGTAACCAACACATCAGATCCCCAAACAGAGAGCACTACCGGAAAACGTGGCGCCAAAAAGCTAGATATTACCCCGTAGCTCGAAGCAAAGTGTGCATGAACAACAGATGTAGGTTCTCGCCTAATTCGAATGAGCATCGAAATCAGGTCAAAAGCATACAGAAAACGAGGGCGTCGCTTAACAAGCGAGTACAGCTGAACATCAACGCCTAGTTCTTGCAGCGCTGTAAGCCACCGCTTAACATGAGGCGAGGTTGAATCTGCTAACCATATTACTCTCACGCTTAATTGCTTGATTGATAGTGAGTTAATGCATCATCCACACTATCAAATAGTATATTTCCATTTTCGCCCAAAACAACGGCTTTGTTACACCACTTAAGGGCAAGCTCAGGAGAGTGTGTTGCAAGAACTATTATTTGCGCACTATCAGCAAGCTCATCCATTCGCTGGTTTGCCTTCTCCATAAAAAACATGTCTCCAGCAGATAACCATTCATCTAATATGAGTATTTCAGGGCACACTTCAGTAACCATTGCGAACGCTAATCTTACGAACATACCCGATGAATAGGTATTTACTGGCATATAAAAACTATCGCCTAAGTCGGAAAAATTTCGAACTTTCTCAACGAAATCATCTCGGCTAATTCCCATTTTTTGATAATCGCGCATTAAATAGTGAAGCTGAACATTCCGCTCACCAGTCAATCCGTAATCCATGCCAGCGCCAATTTCAATGAACGAGCTCTTCGATCCCGAGATCGTAATAGAGCCAGAACATGGCTCGTACATCCCACTCAGTGTCTTTAGTAAAGTCGTTTTACCTGCACCGTTACCACCAATTAACGCTAGCCGGTCACCATTACTCAGTTCAAGGTTAATATCAGATACAGCAAACTTACTAGTTAGATAACCTTTTTTCTTTGAATTTGCTCGACCGGCCCGAAAGAGTGTTATCAGGGATCGTCGCAAGCTTAAATTGGTATTTACGATTGCGTAGCGTACGGCTAAATTTTTTACTTTAATATATGCCATTACTTAATTATCTATAAAACATAACGCGATGTTTATATCTGATGTAAGTCAAAACACCAATGGCTAAAGAGAACAATGAAATACACGCCGCAACCAAATAAAACTTCAGTTCAACCTGTTGCCCAAGCATTGGAGCTCGTACAATTTCGATCAGATAGTAAAATGGGTTTAATTCTAAAATTAGTGTCCGACCTCTATCAGCCAGCAGCTGGGCGTCCCACATAATTGGAGTGACAAAAAAGCTAACTTGTAGCAAGTTCGCAACAATTTGAGGAACATCGCGCAGCCGCACACAAACTACGGCTAAAAAAAGTGAAATTCCGATAGAGAATACAAGTAAGCATATTAGCCCCATCACAACATAGTGCAGGTTCGGGAAGAAGTTTATCTTAAAATATAATGCGATTACTAGATACAACAGCAGGTTGTGGGCAAACAATAAAATATGCCTAGTAATAAAGCTATAGACAAATGTACTCATTGGAACATCGTATACAACGGTACTTATTGGAGCAGAAACAAATAATTGGCCGCTTTCACTCACTACCGATGATATAAAGGTCCAAAGCAAAACACCTAGACATAGATATGGGAGGTAATCCTTAAGGTCCATCTGAAATAAAGCGCCGCCAACATACCCTAAAATAGTAAGGAATATGGATAAGCTTATGGTCATCCATAGAGGTCCCAGATAAGTATTTCTATAGCGTTGAGCTATATCGGTCACACCTAGATTAAAGACTAGTTTGCGCCGCTTAAGACCATCTAATAAATCGTTAAAATTCCTCTGATGTACCGATACTTCACTTTGCGGTCCAAACTCAAATTTTGGAGGGTGGGTCATCGGTGCACTCATTAACTACTTCTATAATCGAGGAACTTCATAAAAAAAAACCTCGCGAAAATCGCGAGGTTTCTATCTAAATAAAGAAATATATACTTTATGCAGCTGGAGTAGCGATCAACCCTTGAATCACTGGGAAGCCGCCAGCACAATTTGCATTATCGATACCGAAAGATACTGTTCCACCTGAAGCTAGAGCAGTTAAAACCGTAGCATACATATTTTTAAAGCCGGCATCAGAAGCGCTTAATAAAAAGCCTGCATTCGGGCAAGATGCTGGGTTAGCATTGGTAGTCACCGTTGCGCCTACAATTACGTTACCAGCCGCAGACGGAATAACCGAACTTACGAGAACAGCGTCTGTAAATACCGTAACAGCTACTGCAGCTTGCGATGCTATCATCATAAGAGATACCACCATTGCTTTTTTAAATAATTTCATAATAATTAGTTTTCCTTTAATAAAGATATGTTTGTTAACATTTACGTGCTTTTTATTTTAACAAAACCACAATAGAAAGCAACTTATTGCAGGTTAAAATCTCTCCACTTTTTGTGGCCAGGCAGCGTGGCACAACCCTTTACTATCTCAGCTAGAGGGAAATAGGTTTAAAAATCACATCTTACTTTTCTTAATAATCTTTTTCATTTGATCTATACGATCATCATGTACAAATAAGTAGTTGGCGTATTGATAGCTAGGATCATGCTCAATTTCACCTCTTTCACTTAAATCACTCTCTCTGATATGAAAGAAGCGATACCCCAAAGGTTGCATTAATGCCGTTATTTCATTGGCTGAGTTAGCATCTAGAACTTCGCAAATTATGGTCGGCTTATACTCAGCAATAACATTACGGCCACCACGTAAAATAGATGGTTCTGTCATCTCAGTATCTATCTTGATCAAATCGATACTGTCTACATTAGTCTGCTGAAAAAAGGTATCAAGCGACACCGATTTAACTCTAACTTTCTTAACGCCAGGCCAGTTTTCTTTTGCTGCAGAGCCACCCGTTGGTATAGTTATAGCCGGAATGAAATAGAAATTTATTTCGCCAGACTGCTCAGATAAAGCCACGTTATGCGCAATGACATTTTCAAATGAATTAGTCACTATATTTTCGTTTAATCTCGCATATATATCCGGCATAGGCTCAAACGAGTGAATTTGATTAGCACGGCCAGAAGCTCCAGCTAACAATGAATATACCCCAGTATTGGCACCTATATCTAAGACCACGTTTACTGACTCAAGCTTTAAAATTTCGGCAAATAGAGCGAGGCTTTCAGGCTCAAAGCGTTTTGGCCCATACAAATAAAGCCTAGACGCGATAGAGTCTCGACCATCAGACGTCATGTAATATTTTATCGAGCTAGAAAAAATAATTTTTAAACGACCGACAACCGGGAAAAAGAAAGGGAGATTAACTCTGAAACACCTCAACACTCTAGAAATCAAAAAATTGAACGGTTGAACTATTAAAAGACGAAAAATTATTCGTTTGATTTTATCTGTATTCAATTTTATCTAATTTATTGATGCTCGATTAAGCAATAGTAGTAGCATTCGATTGCGATTTCCAAAGTTTAATCGACACCATTAACAATCAAACTTAAACTATAACTCGTAACCACGCAGCTAATTAACCACTAAATGCACTAGACTTAATCGCACTATTGAAGGTGGAATAT
>JALZWI010000084.1 GCA_023299895.1 Arenicella sp.
AAAAGGCTGGCAATAAAACTTTTTGATTTGTACGACCAAAACCTTCTGGAAAACCATCTTGATCAACCTCAAAGGTATCAGATCCATAGAAGTCTCTTGCTAGTCTATTTGCTACAATCAATCTATTATCCCTAAAGGTCTCAAACGTACTTGAAAACTCTGAAGTGCTCTCTGCAAATGTGGTCCCTATTAGAATAGTGGATATATTGAAACGTCCAAAATTGTTTCCTGTAAGGGATTGAAACTCTAGACTCTCTGGATTAACTCGGTAATTTTCTTGATAATTCTCTTGAAAAACACGATTCATATTTAGATCTAAATCCAGATCCTTAAGAAGTCCTATTCTCGCTTGAACACCTAAGTTTTTACTTTCAATCTCACGATATTGTTCATTAAAATCTTGGAACAATGTCAACCATCCATTGCTTGCGGCAAGTTGTCTTACCTCTGCCTGACTTCCAAAAATAAATCCTGGCGTCGGCCTTAAACTTCCTGCAAAACCTACAGATGGCAAATATCCCGGGAGATAGATTCCATTATCTTCTTCATAAGTAACCTGTATACGCTTAACCGCAGTTAATAATGCAACACCAGTATTAATAGCCTGATCAGAGCCACTTAACCCATCACTACTTCCTCCTTCACTTAAAGAAGCACCTTTACCATCTCCCTTATCATCTGGTGACGGCAACCCTCTTAATCTTGAGGTTGCTCGTTGTTTTTTCTTCTTGGTTAAGCCTATATATTTATAGAACCTCTCCATATCTAATGTACCATTAATGGCGTGGGTATTGGTATTCTCAACGCTATTCCCTATTTCTGGAATATCCTCTAGCACTTGAAATTGCTGAGAACCTCTTTGCCATCTATAATTAGCAGTATAAGCATATGTTGCCGTAATCCAATCTGCAAATGGAAACTTATCAAATGGCAGATCATAATTAAGTTGCAACACTCCAAAATGGGTATCTGGTGTTCCTACATCTAAAAAGCCATCATAAAGACCAAAACCATCAACCTCTAGTCCTCCATCATCCAAAAAGGCTGGAGATCCATCATCATCAAGATAGTTTCTAACGATACGATTATGATTTACATTATAATTAACTCGTAAACTTTTTGTTATCGGAAAATCAATAGAGTATCCCCAATCAAAAATATAGTTGCGCTGAAACAAACGAGGTATAGTTATATCATCCTCATTTGCAAATACATCTCTAAATTTTTGTTGATTAAACTGCCTAGCTATATTTGATTGTACTGCTATATTTGATGGCAAATAATTAAAATTAAAATCTTTTAAAAATTGATAGTATTTACCGGTAAACAAGGAGTCGTTTTTTGCAAACGGCTCTATTGGCTTTGCATTAAAACTATAGTTATAAGTACCTCCTAGTCGTACATTTTGATCTCGCGATTCTTCTATTTCAAAATCCTTGTGATCTGTCTGATTATACGAGTATGAAAAGGTTAGATTTTCAATATCATATGGCATTGGTTTACGCTCTGTATTTGTACGTTCTTTACGCACACCAATAGCGTTAAAACTTTGTCGTTTGGTATAATCAACAGAGTAGTCTTCAATATTATCTCTTTCCTCCTGACTCCCTGCATTATCAAGAGAAGTATCTAACTCTACATCTTCAAAAAGAGGATTAAACTTAGGTGTAATACTCTCTTCTCCGATAGCAAAATTAAGTGGCAATTGTACTCCCCACTTTTTAGGAAGTAATTGTCCTGCATTAAGATTAGTTACTACATCGTATTGCGTTACATCTTCTAGACTACGTTCTCCTGCGTTTTGCTCTATACTTCCAAAACCTACAGTGCTAACCCTTCCGGTTGCAGACACGTTTGCAAAATCTGCAATATTTCCATCTACACTTAAAATCCCTGCATACCCACCATCATTAGTAAGATCTGATAGTCTAAGTTCATTAAACCAAACTTCTCCTCCTATTTCACCAGGCGAACAACCTAAGGCTTGATTACTTCTAGGATTTCCATTCTTAACACCTAGCATTAACGTTCTTATATCTCCAAAACTAGGAAGTCCCTGAACTCCAATACGTAATTGTCCTTCTTCATAACACAACTCTTCTGTGTCTAATATACGATCTCCATTTTGATCAAAATAAGTGATATTATTAGGATCTGGATCAACATCTCCAGCGATTACTTTTGACTTTACTACCTGTAATAACTCTAACGGAAGATTTAATTCATTTGCGGCTGGCCAGATTGCTTCACGATCTTGATTTGACACGTTAAATGGAGTAGGTTGTAATGGCAACTCTATTTGGTAAAAATTAGAATTAAGATCGGTTCCCATTCTAATGAAACCAATAAGGTTTTGATTATCTAAGCCATTGTCAACAAGAGCTTCTGCGTGCATAAACATCTTAAGATTTCTGTACTGGCGCATATCTAGGTTATAGTTTTTATAAACCCCTCTTGCATCCTGTTCTTCTAGATCTTCTACTCTTATAGACAGTGACTGCTCATTCTGTCTTATGTTATTATTGTTATTATTAAGTTGCTCACGTATAACCCCTGGAGGTAATGCATAAGGCACTGGCTGGCGCGTTTCATTTGCCTCAATATTTACAGCAGCAACTTCAAATTGTGTATTATCACCATCATTAATTT
>JALZWI010000085.1 GCA_023299895.1 Arenicella sp.
GGATTCATCTCTAAAAACCAATCTTGTTTTTGCTCTAGAGCACCTAAGTCCATCGCTTGATATTCATAAGGTATGCCCGTTTCTTCAAGCATGATTGAAATTTTATGGCCGTTGGGTGTGTCTGCTGTAAATAATTTTATCATTAGTAATCTGTTTTCCAGTTTGATAGATATTCGTAATTATTATTTTTGATTAGTTGACTCAATTTTGGAGTAATAACTCTTCTCTAATTTCAAGTGCAAACCAATTAAACTACCTATTGATAGATAGATTATGTAAAAAAACAATAAATGTCAATAAACAAAAATGATCACTGACCTAAAAATAATTGGAAAATTGACCTATCTACAGATAGATAGCTTTGGTACTATCATCAACATGATAAGCATAGTTTGTGTGAGATTGAGGAATAAATCACACTAATGCGCCAACCAATATGCTTAAAAAGCAAGAATAGAACACAGTCATTAAGCTGTTTGTTTGAAATATAAAGACCTTAGATAATTAGAAACAAATATGAAAATTAATGCTGAATTTAATAAACGTGTTGTTGTACATAGTGCACAGTCCGAATGGATTGAGTCTCCAATGAGAGGAGTTTACCGCCGACCTCTTGATAGAGTTGGCGCAGAAGTAGCTCGAGCAACCACAATCGTAAAATACGCAGCCAACAGTCAGTTCTCACCACATGTGCATACCGGCGGTGAAGAGTTTTTGGTGCTCGAAGGCGTCTTCCAAGACGAACATGGTGATTACCCTGCTGGGTCCTATATTCGTAATCCACCAGAGTCTAAACACACACCGGGCTCTGAAGCTGGCTGTGTCATGCTGGTAAAGCTGTGGCAGTTTGATCTTGAAGACAGAACACATGTTCAATTAAATTCAAATTTCATGCACGCGATACCACACCGAGATGGTGAAAACACCTCAGTAATACCTTTATATAAAGACCGATATGAAGAGACTAGCATTCAAGAATGGCAAGCAAACTCATCAATACAGTTACAAGCAAGCAACGGGGTTGAGGTATTCGTTATTGATGGCAGCTTTTCTGAAGGTGGCGACACCTTATTAACTCAAAGCTGGCTAAGGCTTCCTATTGGTTCGACATTGAATGTCAAAACTGGCTCAAACGGGGCAAAAGTATGGGTGAAACAGAATCATTTAAAAAACGTTGATAAACAAATACAACAGCTAATCGGTATCTAATAAAATACGTTTTAATTCGACGGCATCTATAAAAAAGAGGCCTAGCTATTTATACTATGCTAATGAGGTACTATGCCAACTTAGCTCAATTAAAGTACTCACTATTGTGGTAAAGAAATATGTCAGAGACAGAACAATTTATACTAAACACGACCGAAGACATGATTCGCCAAGGCGGCTATAACGGTTTCAGTTTTCGAAATATTGCTGATGCTATTGGTATCAAAAGCTCGTCTGTGCATTACCACTTTGAAACCAAAGAAAAACTCGGAGCTGCTACTACTAAAAGGTATACCCAAAATTTCATGACTGCCTTAGGCAAGCCTGAACAGATCAAAGCCGACGGCGTAAATCCAGTAACTTATTATATTACCGCATTTCGCAACGCTATTATTAGCAATAAAGGCATGTGTTTATGCGGAATATTAGGTACGGAGACCAGCATGTTGCCAGACAGCATCGTGGCAGAACTAAAAAACTTTTTCGATAAAAATGTCGAATGGCTTGAAAGTGCGTACTATCAGATTGGCTACTCTGAAAATGCCCTAAAGAGCAACGCCCTAAAAACACTCTCTTTATTAGAAGGAGCTATGATAATTTCGACAACCACAAAAGACTTGAACGGTTTCGATCTAGCAACAAAGCAGCTCCTTGACGAAATCAATAAACCCAATTAATCAGGTTTAGTTTATTAGGGCAAGCCATTTAAGCTTGTGACAATTTTAGTAACAATAAATTTGTTTATCGATATGGAAAAACTGCATCGGGTATCACAGTTTACTAGTTCTAAAGGAGCATACGAGTATCTCGACGCGCTTTGACAGTCTATTTTTACTCGGCACCCTTGAGGAGTAAAACCAGCTCCCGCCTATTGTTAATCTAAATCATCACTTAAAAAAGGGGATATCTCTACAGATGACCATTTGCCATTAATCGCACTCTTAACCCTCAGACCTCTGTCTAAAGTAAAATAAATACGGCGCGGTAAAAACTTAGGGCTTTCACTATTCCCCTCATTCTCAATGCGAGCTTTACCGCTTAATAATAGTAGGTCACCTGAATTAAAATCGATAAACATAAGTCCAACATAGTCGTAGTTGTGAATATTGCCGAATGTTTGAAAAAAATTATTACCAGGGTAATCATTAAACCAAAGTTGCTTGTTATCATCGACACGAACGAACCCAGGCTTACCCCCACGATGACTCGCATCTAAATTTCCGTTTTCTTTTTCCGCACTTGCGATCAAGAGCGTATCAGCGCCTTTAATAAGGTTAATATCATGTTCACCAAAGTTAACAAAATGCTCGTAAGGGTTGATCGCTTCAATAGTATCGGCACTGACTTTAAAATCCCGTAATTGAATGTACTTGGGGCAATTACCAAAACTGTCACCGACGGCGATCGATAAAGCATTGCCATGTTTACTACTATTAAAATTACCATTAAGTCTATTACGCCGACGTGTACTTAAATCTAGCCCAACAATACCAACTGGTTTTTTTTCGCCCGTTTGCAAACACAATTGATCTTGCGCGATTACTCCGCCATTTAAGTTTAGTGTTTTCTCATCAGGACTATTGATAAATCCAGGAGGGCCCTGCATAAAGCTAAGCCAAGGCCGCCCATCATTATCATGTAATGCAATAAACACATACTCTAAACCCTCAAAAAAAAATTTGTGTTGCTCGATAATGGCATGACGAATAAGTTTATTACCTATTTTGGCGGTTCTTTTATCAACTGCAGACTCTGTTTGCATTAATACTTCGCCAGAATGAAATACCGTCCTCATATATCTTCTCTTATAATTTAAAAAACAAATATTCAATCGTTTATTTTAGGAACAACAATCAAACTACCCATATATTGAACTACCGTTTTAGTTTCACAAAACTGGCAAGCACAGTATAGGTTAGTCACCGCCATTTAATAATCCGATACACATTTTCCACGCAAGCAGTTCAACCATCTTTATACCCCTTTATAAGTATCATTATCAAATCGCTTAAATTTAAGTATAAATATAAAAAAAGCATTGACTACCTATTGATAGGTAGATAATATTGGCAAACTCAATAAAACACAAGAGCCTCAAGTCTGGTTGTTGATGACTTGAGTACTTTAAAAACATTTAACTTAATAACATAGGAAAATTAAAATGCTTGGATATACTACAATTGGTTCAAAAAATTTAGACAAAGCGATGTCATTCTACGACGAACTACTCGGTTTAGTAGGTGGTAAACGATTAATGGAAATGGACCGAATTAAATTCTACGGTACTGATGCTGGTGGTGCGATGTTAGCCGTTTGTACTCCTGCTGACGAAGGCGTTCAGAGTTGTGGTAACGGTCAAATGGTTGCAATCCCTGGTGGTTCTGCAGAAGGCGCTGAAGCACTTTATAAAAAAGCAATTGAATTAGGCGCTACTGATGCTGGTGAACCTGGTCAACGCTTAGACTTTTTCTACGGTTCATATGTTTATGACCTAGACGGCAACAAATTATGTTTTTTCCACATGACTTAATCGCCAATCAATAATTTGTAAAAAAGGCCGAGTATAACTCGGCCTTTTTTTGTTAGTTGATAGTTACAATACATTTATAACCACCGACCTCACTTTTATATTTATAATTCAAATTATTCTTCTAGTGAAGATATCATCAAAATTAAATTGCACACCACTAGCGCCAACTCTCTACAAGCGTCAACTTCAACGCCTTTTATGTGCAAGCAAACTATTTAATCGCTTTTACCAAAGCTTCAGCAACAGCAGCTGACGAACCAGGATTTTGTCCTGTTATAATCAAACCATCAACGACAGCCAGCGAATTCCAATCCTCAACCTTTTTGTAAACTCCTCCCATTGCGATAAGCTGATCTTCGACCAAATAGGGTACGACATTGGTTAATTTCACCGCGGCTTCTTCGGAGTTACTAAAACCAGTGACTTTTTTACCTTTAACTAACGGATCACCATTTTTATCCTTAGCTTTCAATAACACCGCAGGCGCATGACATACTGTAGCCACAGGTTTCCCAGCAGCAATAAAGCCTTCAATCAGAGCAATTGAATAATTATCATTATGCAGATCCCATAATGGACCATGGCCACCTGGATAGAATACCGCGTCAAAATCTTCTACTTTCATTTCTGATAACTTCACGGTGTTCGCCAGTTCATTTTGAGCAGCCCGGTCATCATCAAATCGGCGTGTATCATCGGTTTGAAAATCAGCCTCGTGACTTTTCGGATCCAGTGGTGGTTGGCCGCCACTCGGTGAGGCCAGCGTAATTTGCACGCCGGCACCTTTCAAGTGATAATAAGGACTCGCAAATTCCTCTAACCAAAAGCCTGTTTTCTTGCCGGTATTACCCAGTTGATCGTGCGATGTTAAAACAATAAGTACTTTCATTAGGTTGTTCCTTGTTACGGTTTGTTTTCCGTCATTGCGAATTGGATCTTAAATTCATTAAAAGCATATTCCACATAACAAGCACGGCGCTTCTTGTTAATTGCCTTTGTATACACCTGATCTATGAGCTATTTTGACAACATGAATAACCAACTTTTCATCTCTTATTTCATAGATGATTCGGTATTGTCCTTGTCGAACGCGATAGCGTTCTTGAGCAGACAGCTTTACGCAGCCTTCTAATCTCGGGTTTTCACACAGCGAATCTATTTTTTTAAGAATCCGCCTTACATCTGCATTTGGAATTATACGAAGATCTTTGGCAACAGACTTTCTAAACGTTACCTCAAATTTTGCCATGTTTTTTCAAATCATTAAGCAATTCTTCGTAACTTATTTCCTTTTCATTCGCGCGCTGAGAGAAAAAAGCTAAGTCTTCTTGGTCTTCGCTCATCAACAACCTTACCGCTTCATCGATAAGCTCCGAAATGGACATATCAGATGACGCTGCTTTCAATCTTAAAGCCTGGTGTATTTCCGGCTCAAAATACACAGTTGATCGTTTCGATAAATTACTCATAATGCACCTCGCTCAATAATAATAACATTGTAGCGTCACAACGCTATGATGTCTAACGTGCAATTAACGCCGTGAACACGAGCGCACAGCGGAAAAATGTAAGCGCGAGCGAGTAGTTTTTCCGATGAAGCAACTTGTTATGTTTCATGAGAATTTAATGTTTCATTCATTCTAATTAGGTGACGCTCCCGTAAGAGAAAGTAAAGCGGGATCGTGAACGCAGCTGCAATAAGGAATGTAAATATTAAACATGCGGACCACCACCAGTACGAAATCTTAAGGCGATCAGTTTCAATAAAAGACCAAACTAAGAATGCAGTTACGACAACCACGAGATCGTTTGCAATCGAAGATGATGCAGACGTTGAATACATATCAGCAATGTAGTTAGTCTCCCGTGGTTGCAAATTAAAGTACCAAGTTACGAATAAACCAACTATCGCTAAAACGAAATAGAATACTTGAATTGCTGTGATCTTCATTGATATTTTCGAGTCCTGTAAGTTTTTAGAAAGCGCTGAAAAGTGTGGGGTGTCATATTAAACTACTTATATCCCAAATACTCGTTTTAGCGTCGCAGACACATAACGCCCGCAGTCAATCGAACTAATTTGCATCGCAGCTGAAAATTAGTCCGATTGACTGCGCTTATTAAATTTTTGTAAACCATATACACCAAAGTAAATAATGCCTCCAATAAAAGCACTATATATACATAATTTGTGAAGGTGAGCTACAGAGATAATGCCCAACAAATTGTTACTAAAAGTAAATGGATAAAATGGCACTACATCCGAGTGCATTATACTGTCTAAGACCACATGGCTAAATGTGCCTATAAATGCTGATACAAAGGCTACCCACCAAGATATTTTGATTTGACACTGATTGTTAATATATAAAATGTATAAGCCTATTTCCGACAAGTACTTTCCACTAAGTGCTGAGAAAACTGCCAATAGAATTGCGCCTATATAGGTATGTGAAAACCCGTGAAGATGACCCTCGCCAGAGATTAAAACTATTAAAGGTTGTATATCCATTACAATTTGTGACCAGCCAAAAACCATTAAGCTAAAACTACTTCGTAGTAGAGCTTTTATAAATATTCCTGGCCCCATATGGAATGGTGTAAATGGCATAAAATCTCCTTGTAAATAAATTTAACGCCGCGAACACGTGCGCCGCGTCGTATGCGGCGCCGAGCGAAGCGGCAGTGTTTTGCCTTGCTATATGTTCTTTCAGCGACCAACACTTTGCTCAAGTGTTTCGCTAACCCATTGATTGATGCTTTTGTTTTCACCTGTTGCCACAGCGGCAATTTTACCGTGTAACTTCGGATTGATTCTTAAATTGAATTTTCCAGAGAATTCTTTCGTTGGACTGATTCCGTTTTCTTCGCAAACTTCCAAAAAGACACGCAAAGAGTTTCTGAACTCTTTGCGTAGAGCAGAAGAGCTTTTGCCATAAAAATCGGCGCTACCATTCAAACCCAATATCTCACCTCTGAATTGGTCCAACTCAGAATCGTATTCAATTTTGGCTTTATAGCCATCAAGTTCCATAATATTCATAAAGTAACCTCATTTTCTTCTAACCATTTGCGTATGCTCGCAACAGCGCCCTTGTCCGTGTTTGGAGAAGGGTGAGGTCGATGAAATACTCGAACCTCGCCAAAAAGAACCACGGCAACGCGTGACCCAATTCTCTCGGAAATATTGGCACCAAGCTCTTTAAACAATGATTCGATGTTAGACCAATTGATATTGGCACTCGTTGGGTGACGGTAGATTTGCTCTAGAGTTTTCGAATGCTTACGCTTCATTTAAATATAGTACCATATATTGGTACTACAGTAAATTCCAATACATATAACGCCCTTAAAACGGGCGCGCGCTTTTTGCGCGTCCGAATGAACCCAGTGAGTGGTAGTTTTGTGCCTTGTTACTGAGAATTATTTCCACGACAGATCTGGACGTCGATCATTCTCAACACAATCTTTAAGATATAGGTTAATAAGACTCTGGTATGCAATACCAGTGTCTTCAGACATACCTTTGAAATACTCAATGATATCGTCAGACATCCTAATTGTTACTTGCCTTTTCAATTTAGAAATATAAGGGTTCTTCCTTACTTTCATTTTAGATAAATCATATTCTTCTTTCATAATGGAGGTCCCAAGTAAAATTTACGTTCTTTCGCTGTAGCCTTTCGCGCTGAAATAATCCTGATTATTTCTCCGTCATCTTTTTCGCAATGCACTACAATAAGTATTCTAGATTTAACGCTT
>JALZWI010000086.1 GCA_023299895.1 Arenicella sp.
AACAGAACCACCGTTAAAACCGAACCAACCCATCCAAAGAATGAAGGTGCCAAGCGTTGCTAATGGTAAGTTTGCACCTGGAATCGCTTTAGGCTTGCCATCGACAGTGTATTTACCTTCACGTGCACCTAATAAGATAACACCTGATAGAGCAGCCGCTGCACCAGCCATATGAACGATACCCGAACCAGCAAAGTCAGACCAACCATAGTCGGCAAGTGTGTACATGCCAAATACAGGATCGCCGCCCCATGTCCAATTACCTTCCATTGGATAAATGAAACCAGTCATAACAACTGCGAATAATAGGAATGACCATAATTTCATGCGCTCAGCAACCGCACCAGAAACTATAGACATAGCCGTTGCTACGAATACAACTTGAAAGAAAAAATCAGCTGATGGAGCATACGTATCACCTCCAGCAACACCATCTCCTGTAATCCCGCTTAAAAAAGCACTTCCAAGTTCAGGGTACATAATCGAATAACCACAAAACATAAACATGGTACAAGAAACCGCATACAAAGCGACGTTCTTAGTTAATATTTCAGTGGTGTTCTTAGCGCGAACTAGGCCTGCTTCGAGCATTGCGAAGCCAGCGGCCATCCACATTACGAGTGCGCCACAGATTAAGAAATAAAATGTGTCAAGCGCATATTGGAGTTCAAAAATTGAGTTTTCCATAATGTTGTCTCTCTATTTAATAGATGTTGGAATAAATAATTACGATTAAGAATGTGGTTAACTAAATAGCCTCTTCGCCTGTTTCGCCAGTTCTAATTCTGATCACTTGACTGAGCTCAACGACAAAAATCTTGCCGTCACCGACTTTGCCATTATTGGCAGATTCAGTAATAACTTCGAGAGTTTGGTCAAGCAAATCATTTGCGACAGCAACTTCGATTTTTATTTTAGGCATAAAATCAACGTTATATTCAGCGCCACGATATAATTCTGTGTGCCCCTTTTGGCGGCCGAAGCCTTTGACTTCTGTGACAGTCATGCCTTGTATGCCAATTCCGGCTAACGCATCTCGCACATCATCAATTTTGAATGGTTTTATAATAGCTGTGATTAACTTCATAGCATCTCACCTTTTATTGAGTTTAAAGTTCTAAGTTAAAATAGATTCTTATCTGCCTTGTGCTATTCAAACTACATAACTAGATAAAAATAAGAAGCTACTCATTATTGGGTGATGCGCATACAAATACGAACAACCCATTCGTACTACATTAAGCATTAAGCAAGTCCCGTGCCAACTTCGAATTAACCCATAAAATCTCTTTAACTTGATATTACAGATAAGTAATTCGAGCTTAATACTCAACCTTGAGCACAAATCCATAAAACAAAACGCCCCACTAAATGACAATTATTCGCTTGATTTGCATCATAATGGTGCTTAGACTGCGTATCGCTAGAAGTTAGAGTGTTATTTTTTTCTGAAAGTGCTGATAATAACAGAGTAATTATAATAATATAAAAATTGGCACGCTCCTTGCTTGTGGTAAACTATCAGACTTAATGTCCGATGTATTAAAACTTTAATTACATTTCAAATTAATAAGATCGAGAGGAACTTATAATGAAAAACTTAAAAATTTTATCAGGCTCTTTAGCAGCAATCATACTTGCTACTTCAGCTATGGTGCCAACAGTAGCGCAAGCTCAAATTGAAGCAAACGTCGCACTAACTACTGACTATGTATGGCGTGGTGTTTCACAAAACAATGAAGACCCTGCACTTCAAGGTGGTTTTGACTATGCTCATAGCTCAGGTTTTTATGCGGGTGTTTGGGGATCAAATGTTGACTTTGTTGGCCCTGCATCGTTAGAGTTAGACCTATATGCTGGCTGGACGTATGAGTTTGACGGTGGCATCGGCATTGACATTGGAATTATTGAGTATACATACCACGGCGGAGACGACGAAGAAGTCATAGTAGCCTCAGATGAATTTTTTGTTTTCACAGATGTTGTAAGTGCTGGTGATCTTGATTTTACTGAATACTATCTTGGCTTAAGCTATTCTGGTTTTGGATTTATATACTCATTCGGTGATGAGTTCGGCGACCAATACGAGCTTAGCTACGGTTATGATTTCGAAGGCTTTTCTGTGGCAGCAGCCTATGGAAATTACGATGTAAACGATGATGATAGCGATTATGATTACTATTCAATCGGTGCTTCAACTGAACTATGGGGCGTTGGTCTTGATCTAACATATTACGATACCGACAGTCAGGGTGAATTGAATTTCGGCGAAGATCTTGCTGAGGGACGTGTTGTTTTCAGTATTTCTAAAGCTTTCTAAATCAAAGTCTAGATTTTTTAGTAAAAGAGCCGCTCGATGAGCGGCTCTTTTTTTATCTCTAACAAAACGACCTTAAATTATTTTACATTAAGCTGTTTCTCTAGATCAGCAATAATTTGTTCCATGTCATCGACTTTTGCGCGTGTTTTTTTGAGGACTTCCTTTTGTACGTCTAGTTCTTCTCGCGTAACCACATCTAACCCACTAATCACATCTTGAATTGCTGCACGAACATTTTGCTTAACATCTTCGGCTAATTGATCAGGTAATACTTTATCTAAAGACAAGGAGTCAGGAAGAGCCGCTTTGGCGGTTTGCATTATCCGCTCGATAATATCGGCAGCACTGTTATTGGGTGTCTCGTTCATGAGGGCAACTATAACTAAATTTGCACAAAAATGGCACTAAAGCTGTGATGATTTCATTGATCCTCAAAGCCCTCACTATCGGGCAGATAAGGCAATAACCGTTCAACCACCTCTTCAATCACAAAATCCGGCTTGCGTATAGCTAACTCATCGATTAGAGCTTGATGGTTGATTCTCTCCCAGCGATAGACCGAACGTAAAAATTGGCGCGAAGTATATCCCCGCATCGCCTCAAAAAATGAATCACGAAATATTAAAGCATTCAACACGCCACGATCACAGGTTTCTTTGATTCGTGTAATTGCTCTATCAGCATCGGTTGAACGATTGATCGGAACACAAACCTTACTAAACTGAGGCACGGGCTGTGTGTCACCGCCCTCATCAAGTCCCGCCATACGTGCGAGACCAGCAGTCTTAAAAGGTAAATTCCTAAATCGCGAGTCTTGAATTAATTTTGGTGTAAGTTCTGGAAACACCTTTGCTAATTCAGAAACTAATTCATATTGAGCAATATTTGATCCCATCTGATTCCAGTGAGTATCTCGTTTATGATAAAGCTCAAACTGATCTTTTTTTGCAAGCAACGCCGACCTTACATCAACGACATGTACGTCTGTATGTTCACGCAAATAATTAACCACTTGATCTGTAGCAGAATACGGCCCTTGTTTTTTTAGATACGTCGGTAATTTATCAAAATAGATTGTGTGTTTATTTGGGGCAATCATATAGACATAGTGAATGCCTCGCGTCTTCAACCATTCGTTTATCGTAGAGATTCTGTCAACAAAATCAATTAATTGTGTCTGAGTAAATAAATTACGGTTAATCGCATCACCGATAGGATCTCCATCCTTCTTATAACCTGCTCTAGTACTTCCTAAAAAATACCAACCATCTTGTCCCACAGTAACATCAGCCATCTCACCTTGGGCTCCGAATAGAGACACCAATTTAAAGTATTGTTTAGTTAACGTTTCACGAAAACCAAAGTGGTCTGAGAAATAATTTGCAAACTGACTTGGATATTCTATTAGCTTAGCAACCGATGTAGGGAATTTTGGCTTAGTTGACAACACCCTATTCTCAGCCTCAGATGTAAACTGATCATCAATCAGAAATGAGCCGAACAATGGAATGAACAAGAGTAATAGAAACAACGTAATGCTAATCCATTGCTTGAGTTTATTGAACTTGGCGATAGTTTTCATAGTCAAACTAAAAACGAAAGTATATGAATGGGTTATAGGTCGACCCAGCTATTTTTAGACACGTAACATAAAATAAACCGAATAACAAAACAGTGCCAAAATAGGACACAAAAAAATGCCCGTACGCACCAACAGCGTTGTTAATGATAAGCCTTGTTTTAATCTTATCAAATAGCATTGGTAATGGCATCGATGCCATCAAAGCCACCAATAAAATAAACAGTGACTCACTCGACAATACTTGCGCAAAATAAAATGCTGACGTAGACCAATTACTTATATCTGCCATTGCGCTTAAATATACTAGGGCGCCTCCAAGATTATCAGCCCGAAAAAACACCCATGAAACAAGAATAATCAATAATAAATAAAGATGTCGAAACGGCCTCCATATTCGATTAAGAATCCGACTAAACCCCATATGTTCGCACGTTAGGAAAAATCCATGAAACAGCCCCCAGAAGATAAAGTTCCAACTAGCGCCATGCCAAACGCCCGTCAATAGAAAGACAATCAACAGGTTACGATATATTAACGGCGTTGACACCCGACTGCCGCCAAGAGGTATATAAACATAATCTTTAAACCAGCTGGATAAAGATATGTGCC
>JALZWI010000087.1 GCA_023299895.1 Arenicella sp.
TTCCGATTTAAAAAGCGCCGCGTTGATTTACATGATCCAAAATGCGCGCAACAACTTCTTCAATTGATAACTCAGAAGTATCGAGTACTAATGCATCGTCCGCCGCCTTTAAGGGCGAGGCTTTGCGACTCGAATCTCGGACATCACGCGCCTGAATCGACTCTAACAGGCGCGCGAGATTAACATCGAAGCCCTTGGATTTCAACTGATCGAAACGTCTTTGCGCTCTTATTTCAGCACTGGCGGTCAAAAACACCTTAAAAGGTGCATCTGGAAACACAACTGTGCCCATATCTCGACCATCTGCGACCAATCCGGGTGCTTTTTGACTGCGTCTTTGTAGGTTTAGCAATGAGGCTCTAACTTCGCTGATTGGTGCAATCTTACTGGCAATTTCACCAATTTCTTCGGTTCTTAGCTGCTCAGTAACGTACTCTCCGTTGACTTCTATTTGTGCGACATCATTGAGGCGCACATGACAAACTAATTCCAGCTCATCGGCCAACTTGGTAAGTTGACTGGTATCATCCAACGGCATATTTTGTCGCTGAGCCACCCATGCCAAGCTGCGGTATATTGCGCCACTGTCTAAATAATGCCAACCAAATTTAGCAGCACAAATTTGACCTATCGTACCCTTACCAGAACCACTTGGGCCATCCAAGGCTAAAACTGGGATTGCTTGTGTCATTATGGTTTGCTAACTCTTAACCGTCATGCCGGCGGTATTAGCCAGCTCAACAAAATTTGGAAATGAGGTCGCTACATTATCGCACTCATCAATCACAATGCCATTCTGAGATACTGTACCAGCGACAGTAAAAGACATGGCGATGCGGTGGTCATGATGACTATTGACTTTACCTCCTAGAATTACCCCTCCGGTCACTGACATCCCGTCTTTTCGCTCTTCAACTTCGATACCAACGGCACGTAAGCCCTCCACCATTGCGGAAATACGATCACTCTCTTTATGTCTTAGCTCTTCTGCACCAGAGATAACCGTTACGCCCTCAGCACAGGCAGCGGCAACACAAATAATAGGGAACTCATCGATCGCCAGTGGCACTAAACTAGGATCGATCTGTGCGCCTTTTAGTCCGACATAGCTAACTTTAATATCTGCAACAGGCTCTCCGCCAACTGCCCGCGGGTTATGTAGCTCAATGCTCGCACCCATCGCTTTGAGTATATCGATGATACCTGTGCGTGTTGGGTTAACGCAGACATGCTCGAGAATTAATTCTGAACCTGGCACGACAGAGGCCGCAACCATAAAAAATGCAGCAGAAGATATATCCGCCGGAATATCAATATCGCTCGCGAGCAACTCACCACCACCGCTTAAGCGAATGGTACTCGCTTGTTCAGTTAATTTTTCTGTTTGGCATTCGTAACCATAAGCTCGCAGCATACGCTCGGTATGATCACGCGTTGGTGCTGGTTCGGTGACACTGGTTTCACCATCAGCATATAAACCGGCTAACAACACAGCTGATTTAATTTGAGCACTGGCCATTGGCAATTTGTAATCAATCGGTTGTAATTTTTCAACACCGCGAATATGGATTGGCGGACAACCATTGTCGTCAGTCGCACAGCGAGCTCCCATTGCTGTTAACGGCACGGTGACTCGGCGCATCGGCCGGCCAGACAATGATTCATCACCGACTAATTTTGAAGAAAATGTTTGGGCGGCTAAAATACCACTCATAAGACGCATCGCAGTACCTGAGTTCCCCATATCAAGATCATTTTCAGGTGCCTGTAGACCACGCATGCCGACGCCAGTAATTGTCAATGTGCCATTAGTTGGCCCTTGAGCATCAACACCCATTGCACGAAAAGCACGTAAAGTTGCTAATACATCCTCACCTTCCAACAAACCCGTAATGCGACTAACCCCTTTTGCTAATGATGAAAACATCACCGCTCGGTGCGACATAGATTTGTCACCTGGGACGCGTACAGAGCCAGTTAAGGGTTGGCTAACTTTGGTCGAATTAAATATAAGTGATGACATATAATCTGTTGTTCAAAAATCTATTGGTCGAATAATCTACTGTTCAAAAGCTACTTATTTGTCTAGCAACTTATTTGTATTATTTTTGTTTGTATCATTTTTTTTATCAAGGCCATTGTTACGCGCAGTTTTAGCCGCATCAAAATAATCATAAACACCCTGTTGATCAGATGCTGCCACATGGTCACGTATTTCACCAAGGTGCTCTCTAAAACCATCCAGTGCTAATAACACTTGCTCACGGTTTGTAATACAGATATCTCTCCACATACGCGCATCACTTGATGCGATTCTAGTAAAGTCATAAAAACCAGCCGCAGCCATATCAAATAAACATTCACGATCATCTTGTTGATTCAAATAATTAACTAGCGAGAAAGCAATTACATGGGGTAAATGACTGGTTTTAGCAAAAATTGCATCATGCTCTGTTAAACTCATTGTCACTACATTAGCACCAACTGCTGTCCATAGCTGCTTAATTAATACGACATAAGCAGCATTAACTTCTGTAGTCTCAGCGATAACAAGATGTTTATTTTTAAATAGATCGAGCTTAGATGCTTGCACTCCAGACTGCTCACCACCTGCAATCGGATGTGCCAATACAAACTGTGCTAAGCGCCCAGGACAACGGCTCTTTAGTTGCTGATATAAATCGTTTTTGACACTTCCGACATCAGTAATAATGGTGTCGTCAGAAATTAACGAATTAACTTTCTCAAGCAATGGCAACATTGCCTGCATCGGTATGGCAAAAACGATTAAATCTGCATCGAGAACGGCTTCTTCAATTGGTTGCACTGAATCAACAATATTAGCATCTAATGCTTGCTTAGCTGTATTGCTCGACTGACAAACGCCCACAATAGTCTTGCATAGCTGATGCTTAGCCAAGTCTCGAGCTAATGATCCACCCAGCAAGCCAATACCAACAATTGTTACTTTATTGAATTTCAAATTAATTTGTCGTTAGAAAATACTTTCATCGGAGATGCTTTCGTTAGAAATAAATACGTATGTAAATAGTCGCTTACTACAAAACGCCAATTGGATAAGAGCCTATCAATTTATAAAAAGCAGAGTGCTTTTCTAGCTCTTGCAAAGCAAGGCTGACATTTTCATCGTCGACATGGCCAATCAAATCAATAAAAAAAACATAATCCCAATTAGTTTGTTTTGACGGCCGCGATTCTATCCGACTCATATCAACACCATTATCGTACAAAGGTTTTAGTAGCTCAAATAAAGAACCAACTCTATTCTGAGTAGAGACCATAATGGTCGTTTTATCCAAGCCACTGCTGGCATAACTGCTATTGCCAATAATCAAAAAACGGGTTGTGTTGTTATGTTCGTCTTCGATGCTGGATGCCAACACTTGAATACCATACAAACGTGACGCAATATCGCCCGCAATGGCCGCCGTGTCATTACTCTTAGAGGCAATGATCGCCGCTTCGGCATTACTACTGGCGCTCAACTGCTCTGCTTCTGGTAAATAGCGCTCTAGCCAACTCCGACACTGTGCCAATGCTTGCGGATGCGCATAGACTTTTTTCACAGCAGTTAAGCCATCTGCGTTACTTAGTAGTTGATGATTAATCGGTAACTGTACTTCGCCACAGACTTTTAAATCTGACCGGGCAAAACAGTCTAAAGTACTGCTAATCACACCTTCAGTTGAATTTTCTACTGGCACGACACCAAAATGCGCCTTACCTTGTTCAACAACACGAAATACATCAGCAATCGTTTTTACATCTAGGTTGCGCACAGCTTGGCCAAAATGCTTCACTACGGCTGCTTGCGTATACGTGCCTTCAGGGCCAAGATAAGCAATAGTCATAGGCATTTCAGCTGCGAGTGAAATGGACATTATTTCGCGCATAAGGCGAACCATTTCATCGTCTGAAACCAAACCGTCTAACTCCTCACGCAAAGCCTCATTACGCTCACGCACACGACGTAAAACTTGTGCTTCTCGCTCAGGCCGGTAAAAAGATGCATTGCTATCTGTTGCCAATTTAGCCTTGGCTATATCAGCGGCAACATTGACACGATCTTGAATTAAACGCTGAATTTGCTGATCACAAGTGTCAATTTGCTTGCGCAAAGCAACTAATTCATCACTGTCTTTTACAACAGGGTCAATTAAATCTGGTTGGGCAGGCTTGTCGCTCATAGAGTGAAAAGATTAATGATCTAGATAATTCGTGCGATCATAATACCATCAAGTTGTTTGATGGTATTGACCACTGACGAAGGAATTTCACTATCAACATCAACAATTGTATAGGCAATATCACCTCGTGACTGGTTGATCATGTCATGTATATTTAAATTTGCTTCAGCCATGATAGTCGAAATTTGCCCAACCATATTTGGCACATTAGCATTACAAATCACGATTCGATAATCACTGCCACGCGGCATACTTACATTTGGAAAGTTTACCGAGTTAATGATATTACCTGACTCCATGTACTCTCTGATTTGTTCAGCAACCATAATGGCGCAATTATCTTCAGCCTCAGCCGTAGAAGCGCCTAGATGTGGCAATCCGATTACTTTGGCTGATTTTTTGGTTAGGTTATTTGGGAAGTCCGTGACGTAACAACCAAGCTTACTCGCATCCAGTGCTGCGCAAACCGCTTCATCGTTAATGATTCCACCACGCGCTAAATTGATTACCACCGCATCAGAATGCATTTTACCAACATTTTCGGCATTTATTAGATCACGAGTTGCATCAATTAACGGCACATGTACAGTCAAAAAATCAACCTTGGGTAAGATTTCATCAACACTGTTGGCACGTTCTATTTTAGCAGATAACTGCCACGCACCATCGACCGTTAAGCCTGGGTCAAAACCAATAACATTCATGCCTAGGTCAACACAGGTATTGGCAACCATACGACCGATAGCACCTAAGCCTATAACACCGATGGTTTTACCTGGAAGTTCATAGCCTGCAAATTTTTTCTTGCCCGCTTCAACCATTTTAGACAATTCAGCGTCATCGCCTACCAGCTCCTTAGTATATTGAGCCGCCTGACTTAAATTACGTGCAGCCAGAAATAAACTCCCTAGCAATAGCTCTTTAACAGCATTCGCATTTGCACCAGGTGCATTAAAAACTGGAATACCTGCGGTACTCATTTTATCCAATGGAATGTTATTCACGCCCGCACCAGCTCGACCAATGGCCTTGACGGTTGAAGGTACTTCCATATCGTGCATTTTATAAGAACGCAAAATAATCGCATCAGGTGACGCTTCGTCATCCGATACTTGATATTTATCAGCAGGTAACTTGGCTAAACCAAGTGGCGAAATATTGTTTAAAGTAAGAATTTTATACATTCTGTATTTCCAATTAATTTATTCAGTTTAGTTCTGCAGCTTGTTAGTTCTGATTTTTGAAAGATTGCATAAATTCGATCAAGGCATCGATGCCATCAATACTCATAGCATTGTAAATACTTGCTCTCATACCACCGACCGAACGA
>JALZWI010000088.1 GCA_023299895.1 Arenicella sp.
GCGCCCATTCGTTGACTTTTCATTCAGGTGGCAAGATATCAGTCATTAGGAATTTTCTGCACTGTCCATTATTTTCAGTATTATGTTGTTAACTGACATGTAAAACTGACCCACTTATGTGGGTAAATGGCATTTTTCATCGGCGTTATATGTACGGTGGGTAATATGACTTTATTGAATGTGGAATTCTTGATCTTACAATAGCAGTCTCTGCTTGGTGGTATTTAACACACAAAATAAAAGGCAAAACCTGATACCATATTTTTTCTTTGTTTAGTCGAACGTTAAAACGATAGAAAACCAAATACCCATGATAAAAAAGTTTTGCCAATTAGTCTGGCTGTCGATCAAAGAGTGGAATGATGATGACCCTTTTAGGCATGGTGCAATCATTGCTTATTATGCGATCTTTTCCATGCCAGGATTGTTGATGATGATTATTTGGATGGCGGGCGCACTGTATGGTGAAGAAGCGGTACTAGGTCAGATTAGTGAGCAGATCAATACCGTATTGGGTGGCAATGCCTCTAAGTCGATAGAGGACATAATTGCTAATGCTGAGATCAATCAAAATAGTTTGACGATGAAAGCGTTAGGCGTCGGCACTTTAATTTTTGGTGCGACGACTATTTTTTTGCAATTGCAAAAATCTCTTAATCAAATGTGGGAAGTTAAATCTGCGCCTGCCAATGGAATTGTTAAACTATTAACAGACAGAATGACCTCGCTAGGTTTAATTGTGGTGATTGCTTTCTTGCTGTTAATGACTTTATTTCTGTCAACCGCGTTGTCATTGGTTGGTCAGTGGATTGAGAGCTATTTTGGTGAATCATTATTGGTGGTGATACACATCTTCAATTTGTTGATATCAATGGGGGTTACCACTTTATTATTTGCGGTGATGTTTAAAGTGCTGCCCGATGTGGATATATTGTGGCGATCAGTCTGGGTTGGCGCAATTGCAGCCTCGTTGCTGTTTACCCTGGGCAAAACTCTGTTAGGTATCTATTTTGGCTACGCCGAGCCTGGCAGCACCTTTGGCGCCGCGGGTACGATTATTTTGGTGATGTTGTGGGTGAACTACACGTGCTTGATCATGTTTTTTGGCGCTAAAATATCTCAAGTTCATGCAATTTCGCGCGGCCACCCAATACAACCTTCTAAGCACGCTGAGTGGACAGCTGAGCATTATGCTGAGTCTTCAAAGTTCAGAAAAAAGATTGTCGGCGATCAAGCAATCTAAACATCCAATTGGTTAGCATCATTCACATATGAAAAAATATTTTCTAATACTGCTGTCTTTGTTGCTGGTGTCATGTGCTGGCATACCTAAGACAATTGAACCAATTACTGGTTTTGAGTTAAATAAATACATGGGCAAGTGGTATGAGATTGCCAGATTGGATCATCGTTTCGAGCGAAATTTAGATAAAGTAACTGCTACTTATTCAATTAATAGTGATGGCAGTGTGCGAGTCGAGAATAGAGGGTTTTCTACCAAAGCCAATGAATGGAAAGAAGCTGTCGGTAAGGCAAAATTTGTTGGTGATGAAAAAACTGGTCACCTGAAAGTGTCATTCTTTGGGCCGTTTTATGGTTCTTATGTGATTTTTTTGTTAGATAAAGAACAGTATCAGTACTCGTTTGTTACTGGCAGTCAAAACACTCTTTGGCTATTGGCAAGAACACCAACAGTCAATGACGAGGTAAGACAACAGTTTTTAGCTTTGGCGCAAGAGGCTGGTTACCAACTTGATGAGTTAATTTTCGTAAATCAACAAGAGTGATTTTTATAGGTAAGTGTTTTATTTAGATGAGTGAATCGTTGCGCCACCCAAACAGACTCGACCATCATAAAAGACCAAGGCTTGGCCGGGTGTCACTGCTCTTTGCGGTTGCTCGAAACGTATCTTTATTTTGTCTTGATCTAACTCAGTAATAACACAAGCTTGATCTTGTTGTCTGTATCTGGTTTTTGCAGTGATTGTAGCGCCAACTTCCAAAGCTTTGCCGCTAATCCAATGAGGTTCTGTTGCACTCACTGTTTGTGTCAACATGGCAGGGTGGTCATGGCCTTGTACGACTAATAATTCGTTACGGCTCATGTCTTTGCCTGCCACATACCAAGCATCACCTGCGCCGCCGATATTTAAGCCTTGGCGTTGGCCTAGAGTGTAATACATTAAGCCATCATGCTGGCCGACGGTTACACCATCGGTGCCAACCATATTGCCAGGGTTGGGTTTTAGATAAGTGCTGAGAAAATCTTTAAAACGACGCTCGCCAATAAAGCAAATGCCGGTGCTGTCTTTTTTATTATGGGTGATGAAGCCTTGCTCTTCGGCAATGGCACGTACTGCTGGTTTTTCTATTTCGCCAAGCGGGAATAGACTTTTGCTGATTGCTTCTTGTTGCAAGGTATATAGAAAGTAACTTTGATCTTTGTTTTTGTCAGCGCCACGCAGTAGTTGATGGTTGACGTTGTTTGAGTTATTTGCAACGGCCCCTTTTGCAACGTAATGTCCAGTCGCAATATAGTCAGCACCCATAGCCTCAGCTTGCAGTAAAAATTCTTTAAATTTAATTTCTTTGTTACACAATATATCTGGGTTAGGTGTGCGGCCAGCTTGGTATTCTTCTAAGAAATGAGCAAAGACATTTTCCCAGTACTCATGCGCGAAATTGACTTCGTGTAATTGAATATCTAATCGTTCACAGACTTGTTCAGCGTCTTTTAAGTCTTTGGCTGCGGCGCAATATTCTTGCGTGTCGTCTTCTTCCCAGTTTTTCATGAACAGGCCGCTTACTTGATAGCCTTGTTGCTTAAGAAGATAAGCGGTTACTGATGAATCAACACCGCCGGACATGCCGACGATAACGTGTTTGTTGTTTGTTTGGTCTGACATTGTAATAGCGCTAATCAGGCTCTCTTAATAGGCTCAGTGGGTGGCGTATGCCTGCTAAGTAATCATCAAGACAGCTTAATACTAAGGGACTTCGTAATGCGGGATGAGAACGTATTTGCTCTATTGTTAGCCAATGGGTATTGGTAATATCAGGATCTAGATTCAGCTGGTCATCTATCTCACTGACGGCTCCACAAAAGGTGTAGCGAATATACGTTTTGCCCGATTCAAGTTCTAAACGGTATAAGCCGACGATTGCTTGAGGGGTGAAATGACGACATGTTTCTTCACGTGTTTCTCGAATGACAGCGTTAATGATCGTCTCGCCTTTTTCTAAATGACCTGCAGGTTGGTTGAAAACCATTTGTTTGCTTGTTTTTGACATTTCCTCAACCAATAAAAATTTTCCGTCGCGTTCGCAAATTGCCGCCACGGTAACGTCAGGGTGCCAGTTTTGAGTATTCAATTTAATTTTTTTCTT
>JALZWI010000089.1 GCA_023299895.1 Arenicella sp.
GCGGGTTGGCTTTTTGGTCGGTAACCCAAAATTAATTTCTGCTTTGGCTAGAATGAAATCGTATCTTGATTATGGCATGTTCACGCCAATACAAATTGCCTCGATTTATGCACTAGAAGCGCCTGAATCAAAAGAGTGGATTAGTGATATTCGTGACATGTATCAAAAACGTCGTGATGTTTTATGTGATGGCTTGAATGCGGCAGGCTGGCCAGTTGAAAAACCCAAGGCGACCATGTTTGTTTGGGCTAAAATTCCGGAGCCATTTTTAGAGCTCGGCTCGATGGAATTTAGTAAAATTTTATTACAGGAAGCAAAAGTTGCTGTGTCGCCCGGAGTTGGTTTTGGTGAATATGGTGATGATTATGTCCGTTTTGGTTTAATTGAAAATGAACACCGTATTCGTCAAGCTATTCGTAGTATCAAGTCGATGTTACGGCACCCTGACAGAATTAAAATATAAGGCATTAAAATGAAAGTTATCAAAGTCGGTATTCTTGGTTTGGGCACTGTAGGCGGTGGGACCGCAAATGTTTTACGTAATAGCGCAGATGAAATTAGTCGACGTACTGGTTGTACTATTGAAGTGGTCGCTGCATCGGTGCGTAATTTAAGTAATGAACGTTTATGTGATTGTTCTAATATTCGTCTCTTTGAAGATCCTTTTGATGTAGTACAAAATGCTGATATTGACATTATTGTTGAATCGATTGGGGGCGATACGATTGCAAAAGAGTTGATCTTAAGGTCGATTAAAAATGGCAAACATGTTGTCACTGCCAACAAGGCATTGATCGCATTGCATGGCGCTGAAATATTTTCTGCCGCTAAAAAAAATAATGTCTCCGTATTGTATGAAGCTGCCGTTGCGGGTGGCATCAGTATTATCAAAGACATTCGTGAGGGCTTAGCTGGCAATCAAATTGATATGGTGGCTGGTATTATCAATGGCACGGGGAACTTTATTTTAACCGAGATGCGAGATAAAGGCCGTCCCTTTGTTGATGTGTTAGCAGAAGCACAAGAGCTTGGTTATGCTGAGGCGGATCCAACGTTTGATGTGGAAGGCATTGATGCTGCACATAAGTTGACAATTCTAGCGGCGATTGCCTTTGGCATACCGCTGAGTTTCGATAAAGTATATTGCGAAGGTATTTCCAAGCTCAGCTTGACCGACGTTGGCTATGCTAATGAACTAGGTTATCGCATTAAACATCTTGGTATCGCCAAGCAAGACCTGGATGGTATTGAGCTGCGTGTTCACCCGACCTTAATCCCTGAAAAACAATTAATAGCTAATGTGGATGGCGTGATGAATGCTGTTATGGTGAGAGGTGACGCAGTTGGCAATACATTGCATTATGGAGCTGGCGCAGGTTCATTACCTACGGCATCTGCTGTTGTTGCGGATGTTATTGATCTCACTCGTGCGATTGCTTTAGATGTAAATTACGCCATACCAGCTCTTGGATTTGTTGTTGTTAATACACCTGTTATTAAGCATTCTGAGGAATTTTTGTGCGCTAACTATTTACGAATCGATGTGTTAGATAATGCTGGTGTGATGTCGAGGTTATCAACAGTGTTTGCTGATTTGGATGTCAGTATTGAAGCGATTATTCAAAAAGAACCTACAAAAGACGCTGAATATGTGTCGGTTATTTTTATTACTCAACAGACACTTGAAGCTAGGATTAATTTAGCCATAGATACTATTAAAACAAAGGATTATGTCTGTGGTGAAATTGTGCGAATTCGACTTGAACACTTAGATTGATGCGGCTGAGGACTGAACGATGAAATATATAAGTACTCGTGGTGACGCGCCGAGCCTTAGTTTTGAAGAGGCGGTTTTAGCTGGTTTAGCATCAGACGGCGGTCTGTATGTGCCTGAAAAAATTCCGAGTTTCAGTCAGTCAGAAATAGCCAGTTGGGCAGGATTAAGTTATCAAGAATTAATGTTTCATATCATTCATCCCTTCATTGATGGCGAAGTTAGCGATGAAGATTTACGCATGATTATCGATAGGGCTTATGTTGGCTTTCGCCATAAAGCCATCGCCCCTTTAGTACAAACAGCGCATAACGAGTGGGTTTTGGAATTATTCCAAGGACCAACACTGGCATTTAAAGACTTTGCTTTGCAATTTTTAGGGCATTTGTTGGACTTTTTCTTAGCCAAGCGCGGACAAAAAGTTGTGGTAATGGGAGCAACTTCGGGCGATACAGGTTCGGCCGCGATTGAAGGTTGTCGACGCTGTGAGAACATCGACATTTTTATTTTGCACCCCCATCAACGAGTGTCGGATGTGCAGCGACGTCAGATGACCACGGTGATTGCAAATAATGTGTTTAATATTGCTTTAGAAGGAAATTTTGATGATTGTCAAAATATGGTTAAGGCCAGTTTTCGCGATCAATCATTTTTACCTGATGGTCGACAGTTAGTTGCCGTAAATTCGATAAATTGGGCGCGAATTATGGCGCAAATAGTCTATTATTTTTATGCTTCACTAGCATTAGGTGGACCTAATAGGTCTATTACTTTTTCAGTCCCAACGGGTAATTTTGGTGATATCTTTGCAGGCTATTTGGCTCATAAAATGGGCTTGCCGATTTCGAAATTAATTATCGCCACTAATGCTAACGATATATTGCATCGTTGCATTAGTGATAATGATCATAGTAAACGGCCGCTACAACATTCTTTGTCGCCGAGTATGGATATCATGGTGTCGAGTAATTTTGAACGTTTACTGTTTGATCTGTATAACCGAGATGGTGAGAGTGTTAAGGCATTGATTAATCGGTTCTCAGAAGGCGCTATGCCGCTTAGCGACGCAGCATTAAAACAGGCGCGTGAGTTATTTTGCAGTTATCGTATAGATGATGATGCTACGTTAGAGGTCATTCGCAATGTCTATCAAGAATCAGCATATTTGCTAGACCCTCACACTGCTATTGGTGTCGCCGCTGCGCGGGCGTGTAATCGTGATCGAGCAACGCCGATGGTCTGTCTTGCCACAGCTCATCCTGCGAAATTTCCTGAAGCAATTGATAAGGCTGGTCGTGATAGTGAAATCGCTGAACCAGCCTTGCCAGACTCGATGACTGATTTATTTGAACGCGAAGAGCGATATCAAGTTTTACCAGACGAAATTTCTGCTGTCCAAGCGTATATTGCTGAAAAATTACAGTAAAACAGGAGATTAACAGAATGTTAATTCATTAAGGTTGATGCACTAAAGCATAGCTACTCATGCTGAATTTCAGTATCATGCGAATAATTCTTGCTGCATAAAAATATAAATTCATTATCATTGCCTTAGCAAAAAACATGAAAAATTTAGAATACAACTACCGACAAATAAGCACCAAAAAACTTATTGTATGGTTCGGTGCCTTAATCGTTTTTTTTAGCGTGAGCTTTGCTAGTTATGCTCAACAAAATGAGCAAAGTAATGTAATTGAGAGTGGTGAAGCTCAAATTACGCTGAACCTACAAGATGTAGATATATTAGTGTTGATTAATACCGTAGCGGAAATCAGCGGTAAAAACTTTATTGTTGACCCAAGGGTTAGAGGTAAAGTTTCGGTTATTTCTGGTGCATCCTTAAATGCTGACGAATTATATGATGTATTCTTGTCAATTTTAGAAGTGCATAACTTTGCGACGGTCGATTCTGGCAGTGTTATCAAAGTGTTGCCAAGTAATGTGATTAAGCAGCGTCCGACACCGACATCATTTTCGCCTACGCAA
>JALZWI010000090.1 GCA_023299895.1 Arenicella sp.
TCTTTATCAACCGTAAAACCATGTGTAAGTACGGTTTTATAAGGTGCTTTACCGTCATTCATTGCGACACTGGATATCAAACTTGATTGAAACCAACCACGGTGCTGATCAGAACCTTCCAAATAAAGATCGGCAGGTAAGTTTAATTCTTCTCGAGCATTCACTACGCTGTTATGCGTCACACCTGAATCAAACCAGACATCCAAGGTGTCTAATACTTTGTCGTATTGATCAACATCGGCACCAAGTAGTTGCGCGTCGTCAAGGTCATACCACGCTTGCACGCCCTCCTGTTCAATACGTTGTGCGGCTTGCTCCATCAACTCAGTGGTTTGCGGGTGCATGTCACCCGTTTCTTTGTGTAAATATATCGTAATTGGCACACCCCAATTACGCTGTCTTGAGACACACCAGTCAGGTCGATTTTCGACCATGGTGGTGATACGTGCTTGACCCCAATCGGGCTGCCAGTCGACTGTTTCAATGGCTTTCAAAGCTTGGTAACGTAAGCCTTGCTCACCTGCGAGGTGTTCCATACCAATAAACCATTGCGCCGTGGCACGATAGATCATCGGTGTTTTATGTCGCCAGCAATGTGGGTAGCTATGTTGATAGTCTTCGTGATGTAACAACGCGCCCTTTTGCTCTAAAGTATCAATCACCAAAGGGTTGGCCTTGAATACAAATTGACCCGCAAATAATTGTGTTGACTCTAGAAAAGTGCCGTTTGAACCTACTGGATTATTCACCGGCAAGTCATAACGCTTGCCTACTGCAAAGTCATCCGCGCCGTGCGCAGGCGCAGTATGAACTGCACCCGTACCCGCCTCAGTGGTAACATGCTCACCTAAAATTAAAAGACTTGTGCGGTCATAAAACGGGTGTTGTAATTCTAATCGCTCTAATACAGCGCCACTGAATCGTGCTAAAACTTTATGACCATCTAACAATTCATAACGCGTTAAAGCCTGCTCAAAAAGAGCCTCGGCCAATACCAATTGATGCTCACCAGCTTGCACTAACACATATTGCAGTTCTGGGTGCAGACTGACCGCTTCATTGGCAGGCAAGGTCCACGGCGTTGTCGTCCAGATCGCTACGCAAGGCTTAGTCAACTGGCTGGCATCAAGGTCAATACGCTGAGCGAAGTCAGCTACATCACTCACGTCAAACTTAACATCAATTGCTGGTGAGATTTTATCTTGATATTCAACTTCCGCTTCAGCTAAAGCTGACGCACAAGCTGGACACCAATAGACTGGCATCAGACCATGATACAAATGCCCTGCGTCAACGATTTTGGACAGGCTTCGAACAATGTTTGCTTCGGTTTTAAAATCCATTGTCAGGTATGGGTTTTGCCAGTCACCTTGGATACCCAAGCGAATGAAATCGGCTTTTTGTGTTTCTACTTGGCGCTGCGCATACTCACGGCATTTTTGACGAAACGTCTTTTTATCAATCTTCTGACCCGCTTTGCCATGCTTTTTCTCAACCTGAATTTCAATCGGCAAACCATGACAATCCCAACCAGGTACATAGGGCGCACGCATGCCTTTTAGGTTGCGTGACTTTACAATGATGTCTTTAAGAATTTTATTAACTGCATGACCAATATGAATATTACCGTTGGCATACGGTGGGCCATCATGCAAAACATACGTATCCGCGTCAGCACGCTGTTTTTGTAGCTCATGATAGATATTGAGCTCTTGCCATTTTTTTAGGATTTGTGGTTCACGATTCGGCAACCCCGCTTTCATCGGAAATGCAGTCTTCGGCAAATTGATGCTGTCTTTATACTGACTGCCAGGTTTATCTTTACTCATATATTTTTATTTTAATCAGCGCACTGCATTGATGACTTTTATCGAACAAGCATTTTAATCGAATCCATGATTAAAACACTGAAAAAGGTCGTTTATTTTAAACTTTCTGTAGATATTCCTTAGCCGATTGCACATCTGACTGTATTTGGCGCTGCAAATCACTCAGAGAATCAAACTTTTGCTCATTACGAATCTTAGTGAGTAACCTAACATGCAGTTTTTGACCATAGATATCTTGATCAAAATTAAATAAATGTACCTCAATGCGGTTTTGCTGACCATCCACTGTCGGCCGTTTACCAATATTTGCCACACCGTTAATAATGGTCTGGCTATCTTCTAATTGGCAACTCACGGTAAACACGCCATTCACTGCTAAAATATAATTATCGAGTTCAATATTCGCGGTTGGGAAATTGATCGTCCGTCCGAGCTGCTGACCTTGAGTAATAGTGCCGTGAATTGAATAAGGCCGACCCAACAACTGCTCCGCTAAAGCAAAATCATTATTTGCCAATGCTTGCCTGACTCGACCACTGCTCACGCGTTCACCATTCAATTGAAACGTCTCATGTGCCTCAACTGAAAACCCTCGTTGTCGACCTAGATTATGCAGAAATTCAAAGTCACCCGCTCGATCTTTACCAAATCGAAAATCATCACCCACACATAAATACTGTACACCTAAACCGTCAATTAACACGTCTTCGACAAAGCCTAAGGGGGAATAATTAGCAAACTCTTGAGTAAAATCGATGCTCAGAACTTGATCAACACCTAACTCAGCAAGTTTTTCTGCACGCTGTTCGAGAGATGTGAGTCGTAACACGGGCTCTGGCATAAAAAATTCTTTCGCCAGCGGCTCAAAGGTAATCACGGTTGATGGAACATTCAACTCGGCACTTTTAGCCAACAATGTTTTCACCACGTGCTGGTGCCCTAAGTGCACACCATCATAATTACCAATCGAAACAACACTCGGTTGATGTTCCTTGGTTAAATTAGAAAAGCCTTTTATTAACATATCAGATTAGGTAATTAAAATAATCAGTGTGCCCAATCAGGGTCACACTCTTCAATATAGTTTTGTAGTTTAACGCGGTTGGTAAAATCCTCGCCATTAGCGCGAAAGTAATTCAAACTCAGCTCTGGGTGTCGCCAACATAAAACACCTTCACCGACATTAAATTCGACCACCCATAGCCCACGCACAATCGCGCCTAGTTTTTCAATTTTAGATTTCCACTTAGAGACAACCTGTTCATATTCACCTTCAATAGGGTTTCGTCGAGGATCATTGGATAACATTTTATTTAGTCGATCTTGAATTGGGTCTAGCTCAGTTTGATGTTTAATCGTCACCGATTGCACCAACGGCAATAGACTCTTGGCTTCTGCTAAATTAAACAGTTTTTCAAACGGAGCTATTTCAATTTTCACGATCGTTAGCTACTTAATTAGTTATGATCGGCTTCAATAATAATTGTTGAGGACGAACGCCAAGGACAATTAATGAAACAAAATACGTCACTGCCGCACAAACAACCATAAAGCTTAGCTGCCCTATTCGTTGCCACAATCCTTGTTGGTACCATTGTTCAACAGGCTGATCGAGTGCAGTCAAACAGAAACACATTAATGCCACCGCAACGCCTACTCGACATAAAAACCATAGCCAACCAGCTTTAGGAATGAAGATCTTCTTCTTCAGTAAAACTATAAATAGTAGTACCGAATTACACCAAGCCGCCAAAGAAATTGCTAAGGCAAGACCTGCGTGTGCCATTGTTTTGACCAACACAATACTTAACACCACATTGACAACAACCGCAATCACACCAATTCTCATTGGCGTCACCGTATCTTGACGCGCAAAAAAACCAGGGGCCAAGACTTTAACAAAAATAAAACCACAAACCCCAATAGCAAATGCTTTTAACGCTGAGGTCGACATCACCACGTCCTCAATACTAAAAGCATTGTATTGAAAAATCGTCGTCAATAATGGGCTAGCCAACAAGTATAAAGCCGCTGTTGCAGGCACTGCTATTAACACCACCCATCGCAAGGCCCAATCCATCATATTGGAAAACCCTTGTGGCGTGCCTGAGGCATGTTCTTTAGAAAGGCTTGGCAATACCACCGTAGCCAGAGCAATGCCAAACACCCCAACCGGAAATTCCATTAAACGATCAGAAAAATACAACCATGAAACACTGCCCGTCACCAGAAAGGAAGCTAGAAAGGTGTTTACCAACATATTCACCTGCGCCACTGAGACGCTGAACACCGCTGGCAACATGAGCTTAAAGACTTTGTTAACGTGTGGGTTGTTTCGCTCAATACTTGGTATAGGTAGATAACCCTCTTTATAAAGACTAGGTATTTGAAAGGCCAATTGCACCAAGCCCGCGATCAATACTCCAATTGCAAGTGCTTGCGCCGCATTGTCTGTGTAAGGCACTAGCACCAGCATTGCCGCAATCAAGCACACATTGAGTAATACCGGCGTAACAGCGGGAACTGCAAAGCGATTAACAGTGTTCAATACGCCTGCCGACATCGCCACCAAAGAGATGCAGAATAAATACGGGAACATGATCCGTAATGAGTTAACCGTTGTAACAAATTTTTCAGGTTGATCAACAAAACCAGGCGCTAACACCTTGACAATAGATGGTGCGAAAAAAATACCCAATACAGTTAAAACTAGGGTCGAAAGTGCCAAAATACCGGCACTGGCATTTATAAAACGCTTTGCCTCAAGAGTGTTTTGCTCAGTCAGCTCAGAAAATACTGGGACAAAGGCTTGTGAGAAAGCGCCTTCGCCAAATATACGTCGCAGAAAGTTAGGGATGCGAAACGCCACAAAAAATGCATCCGCTAGCGCGCCAGGACCGAGTATATTCGCCATCACCACGTCTCGGATCAAGCCGCTAACTCGGGATATCAGCGTCATGGCGCTGACAATCGCAGTCGATTTAAGGAGTTTTCGTGACATAAGGGCTGACTAAACTAAGGTGTTTTATTGCCTGTTATTTGTTTTTATTGAAATATATAGGATAGCGCATATTTAAGCAGCCTGATAATGACTTGAATCCCTTTGATTACAGGTTTTCACTAAATTAATTTATTTAGCCCGATACCCGATAAACACTTGACAATTTTACGCAAAATCTGCATATTCCCGTTTCGATTTTAAGAGGTAAATATCAGTGGCAAATTCTCCACAAGCGCGTAAACGCGCAAGACAAAATACAGTTCGACGTGTGCTTAAGCATTCTCAACGTTCTCAGGTACGTACAGCAATCAAAAAGCTCGAAATAGCGATTGCTGGCGGTGACTCTGCAGCGGCTAAAACAGCCTATACGGAGTCTGTTTCAATGATTGATAAAGCCACAGTAAAAGGCTTGCATCATAAAAACAGAGCGGCACGATTGAAAAGCCGTTTAAACAAACGCGTTAAGTTAATGGCTGCTTAGTTTTTTATAAACTAATATGCATTCAAAAAAAGACCCGCTTGGGTCTTTTTTTATGTCTGCTCTGTTTATTTAACTACTCTACTCCAATCAAACGGCTATACCTTAATAAGTCATATATATCCTAAGTAATGCAAAGAATATTAAACGTTTGATAGCAACCTTTAGGCCCGTAAAAACAAATAGTCTATATCAGAGGCACTATACCAAGACTAAATTATCTCGATGTATAAACTCGACATTTCCTACATATCCAAGAAGTTCAAGAATTTTTTCACTCGATTCACCGATTATTTTTTCTGCCTCATCAATGCTGTAGTTGGTTAGACCACGGGCAATTTCCACACCCTCTTCATCAACACAGACAACTAATTCACCACGTTTAAATGTGCCTGAAACTGCTTTAATTCCAACCGGAAGTAAACTTTTACCAGCATTTTTTAATACTTTAGTAGCGCCTTGATCGAGCGTGACGATGCCAGATATTTTAAGTTGACCAGCCATCCACAGTTTGCGTGAAGCCAATTGACGATCAGCTGTAAAGAACGTGCCAAGTTCTTCACCTTGAAGTAAACGCTCTACAATATTGGGCTCTCTGCCATCGGCGATTACGGTAGTCGTGCCATTTTGGGCGGCTCGCTCCGCTGCTAGAACTTTGGTTCTCATGCCGCCACTTCCCAAGGAGGAGCCGGCAGGTCCCGCTAAGGATAAAATTTTTGGATCGCTCGCATTGGCTCTTTCCAGTAATTTAGCGTCACTGTTGTGCCGTGGATCTTTGTCGAAGAGGCCAGATTGGTCTGTGAGTAAGATCAGAACCTCCGCGTCGATCAGGTTTGCTACTTGCGCTCCTAGCGTATCGTTATCGCCAAGCTTGATTTCGTCGGTGGTTACGGTGTCGTTCTCATTAACAATGGGGAGAACGCCGTGAGCCAGTAATGTCGTAATGGTGCCGCGTGCGTTTAAGTAGCGTCTACGATCGGATAAGTCGTCGTGAGTTAGCAGGATTTGAGCGGTAAGCTTGTCGAAACGCTGAAAGCCCATTTCGTAGGCTCTTATGAGCCCCATTTGGCCGACGGCAGCAGCAGC
>JALZWI010000091.1 GCA_023299895.1 Arenicella sp.
GGGGTGACGGTAAAATTAGCCTCCAAGCTCTCCATAGTGGTCAATGCGTGGACCTTGAAGGAGGCGGTTCTGACGACTTTACGAATCTACGTCAATGGACTTGTGAAGATTCGAACCCCAATCAACAGTTTGATTTAACTGCAATTGAGTAAACTATATCTATGAGCCCTAGGTGTATTTAAGCCGGGCCGCCGATTTTTCGGCGGCCTTTTTTTGTCGAGAATTCATCGGCGATTCTAGGGTTCGTTTCTTTTCCTAGTTAGGTGAATAGGTAAATAGGGACAGGCATAGTAAGACCAAAGAAGTGTCAAAGGTATTTGAGCTTCATAATTTGCCCCCTTAATTTTATGATCTAAGAGCTGCATATAAGGATTACGCGTGGCTACTTAGTGCTAAGACACACGTTATCTAAATATTCCTGGGCCGCCCTTTTGCTGGCATATCTCGAAAAGAGAGTTCGCGAATTGGTATTGATAAATCGGCGATAAAGCCACTTTATAAGCAATACGCATCTATATAAGATGCATTAATGCTTTAAATAGATTTTTAATCGATTATTTCTTTTATTTATATCTATTATAGATTATTATTATGCTACTAAATTATTTTGATTGGGTTGGAAATGAAATTAATTATATTCTCTCGCTTTAGTTCAATAGCCATATTGCTACTAACTTTCGCTAGCGTAATGTCGCACTCGCAAGCCGCACTGGCTCAATTGGAGGTCGCTGGACCAGGCCATCAGGTCACCGCTGGTAGAACATCTGTGTCATTAAACGGGTCTTGGAAGTTCATAACCGATCCGGCCAATACCGGCTCAAATTTGGGTTTTCAAAATCGAACTTTCAACGATTCTTCATGGAGTAGTATTGATGTACCCGGTAGTTGGAACCTATACGACACTTATGCTGACTTTGAAGGCAAGGGCTGGTATCGCAGAACGGCCCTTGCACCGAGTCATAGCGCGGGCGAACGCGTTCGGTTGCGATTTGAGGCGGCTTACTATGACACTGATGTCTGGTTCAATGGCCAGTTTCTTGGTAACCATCAAGGGGGATATACACCGTTTGAGTATGATGTTACCGACTTATTGCAAGCGACTAATACTATCGCAGTTAGTACTGATAATACCTTTAGCATTGGCGCCTGGTATTTCTGGGGTGGCTTAACTCGAGATGTGAGTTTTATTATCGATCCTGAGGTTCGAATTGTTAGGCAAAAATTTGTCGCAGACCCTGATTTGTCAAGCGGCCAAGCGCCCATCAGCACACTTGTTTGGGTTGAAAACTCGTCCAGCTCTAATCGTACGGTTGAAGTTAGCGGCCAATTTACCAATTTGCAAGGCAATTCTGCAACCGCGGTAACTCTTTCTCCTGCTAACGGTCGGTCGAGGTTCTTAAGTATTCCAGCGGGTCAAACACGCACTCTACGTCTCTCAGCGACGCTCAATCAAAACCAGTACGACCTTTGGCATTTTGACGATCCAAACCTTTATCGTAGTAACGTAAGTATTTCGTCGGGAGCTTATGCATTATCTGATCGAGTAGGCATTCGCAAAGTAGAATTTGTTGGCACTGATCTTTTGCTAAACGGCGAAAAAGTGCGACTTAATGGCTACAATCGTATATCTGATGATCGTGCAAATGGGCCGGTTGAGCCACTCCATGTGATACGTCGCGATATGGACCGAATGAAAGCTGCCGGCTCAAATCTCGCTCGAATAATGCATCACGGCCAACACCCAGCCTTGCTCGATTACGCCGATGAAAAAGGAATGTTGTTGGCTGTAGAAGTTCCAGTATGGGGCGCCGGTAATGATTTATCTGTCGCCAGCGACGCTCAAGTCTATAACGATATAGATGAGTTATTGCAAAGAGACTGGAATCACACATCTATTTACGCTTGGTCGGTTGCTAATGAAATACTAAGTACGACCGAACAAGGCCGAGTGTTTGTCAGTACGATGATGGATTATATTCGAAGAGTACATGACTCGACACGCTACTTAACGTTCTCGACTAATAGGTCTGTTACTAGCAGTGAAGCATCTCAGTTTAGTGATTTTGTCAGCGTGAATACTTATGGGGGCTTCGGAGGTAGAGCCGCTGGTGCTAATCGCTCTTTCCCTAATAAACCTGTTTACGTATCTGAATACAGTCCAGATGGATTCGTATTTCCAACCTCGCGAGAACGCTTAAGCCACAGAACTGGCGCGGACTCGGTAGTGGCAACTTATGCAAGAGTACCTTATATATTTGGCACCTCTGTCTGGTCATACAATGACTATCGTTCCATTCATCCGGGTACTTCAGAGAACGGTTATCGAGGTTGGGGTTTGCAGAATACATGGGGTGACTTGAAAAGCGCCTATTTTGAAATGCAAAAGGCCGTGTCGCCGATTAAAAATTTAACCGCCTCTCCAACAAATCAAGGGACAGCCGTGTCGTTTACTGCTAAGACGATCTCAGACTTACCCGCTTTTACTTTAACTGGTTACAAGCTCGTAGTGCAGGGTGTAAATCAAAATGGCTCTGTCGTCGGCGGTGCCGTTGTGGAGTTGCCAGAAATTCCGCCTCTAGGTCAGAGTTTAGATATAAATTTGAATTGGAACAAAGCGGGTTTAAATTTAATAGAAGAGCGCGTCAGCTTAGTAACACCGACCGGGTATGAAGTTGATGTAACGCGACAGCCTGTCGCTGCCCCTTCAAGCCCCACTAACATACAAGTTGCGCCTGCTAGCCAGTCTATACGCGTAGCATTTGGCTTTGTCCCTGGAGCGAGTTCTTATCAGCTTAGCGTTGATGGGACAAATATTACCGCAACTAGCTTCAGAGAAAACTTTATAGAAGTGAATGGTTTGAGTGCGAATCGTGCTTACACATTGCGGCTTAGAGCGATGAACTCAAGCGGAAATTCGTCACAGCAAACGATTAATACAAGAACATTAAGTAACAATGTATTGATGGCGCCAATTATGCAGTCAGCAACGCCTATATCAGGTGGTGTGATGGTTGGATTTATTATGGGCGCAAACCAAACGTCATGGGATGTAGAAGTGACAAACGCATCAAATAACAATGTTGTAAAAACCCAAAACACCACTGTGCAAGGTGCTTCAAGGGTGACCGACCTTGCTGCAAATGTTAACTACCGAGTACGAGTTAGAGGTGTTTACAGTTCAGGTAGTCGATCAATTTGGTCTGAACGCTTAGATTTTAGAACGTTTAATCAATCTTCACGCCCTGATGCACCTGTTTTTAATGGTGTTGTCGCAGGTTCAAGCTCAATCGCAGCCGCAATAACGCCACACCCTCAAGCAGAGCACTATGATGTGAGATTGGGCAATGGCGCCAATATTGTTCGAAGAATAGATTTAGCCGCTGTCGATAATTTAGTGATCGATGGGCTTGCTAATAATACGAGCTATAGTGTGTCTGTGCGTGTGCATACCGCGACAGGTGTGTCGCTATACAGTCCTGTTTTGAACGTGACTACGTCTACTCCAGCTAGCGACTCTGACGGCGGTTCTTCTGGGTCACCTCTTGTAAATGAAAGCAGTATCTATGAGCTACGAACTCGCCACAAAAAATGCGTTGGAGTCAGTTCTGGCAACAATAATGCCAATGTACGACAAGTGACTTGTACCGGCAGCGAATTTCAGCGCTTTAAGTTCACTGATCTCGAAAATGGCTTAGTCAGT
>JALZWI010000092.1 GCA_023299895.1 Arenicella sp.
GCAAAAATAAAAATCGAAACGATTCAATTGTTAGATAGTCAAGCCATGTCGACAGAGTCATATGGCGCTTCACAAGCGATTGTCTTAGAGCCATATGAAACTATTTCTGCTAATTCATTTACGTCATTGGATGTCATTATTCCGAAACTTATTTTTGCTTTCGAAGAAGGTCTTAAGCGTTTCACTTCCGATGTGCCATTTTTGATTTTTTGGTTGTTTTTAATATTTCTGTTAACAGTATTAATTTTACTGAGTTATACGCGCCAATTCAAAATGGATGATGACTAATTCAAGCAAGATTCTTGATGCACAATTCTATACAATACGGCCTCAAAACGGCTTTCTAACAATAAACTTTGAATGAATTTACCCGTCCTTAAACTAATTTCAAACAACCCGACTTTTCAAACGAGAGATGGTTTCTATTCTCCTTCACGTGATGCCAGTGAAGTATCGGTTGCTTTTACCAATGCCGCTGAGGAACAAATATCTGCCCAGTTAAGCGGGTTGGACGATGCAAGTAGTTTTTCAGTTGAGGTTGAAGCGCTGGTTACTGATGGACAATACATTAATATATTACGCCCGCAAAGTATGCTGGGCTTTGATTTTTCGAAAATCGAAACAGCGTTAGAAATTAGTAATGACTACGGTAATTTATGCCGATTTATGGCAGAGAATACGGCGGCTACTGACAGTATTAAGACAAATAAAAACGCAGCCCGAGCAGCGGCTTACCGATGCGCTGATTTAGCTAATATCGGCATCGTTAATGCTGAGTTTGATGCCATTAATATTCCTGAAAATTATTATGATTTGATTGTGTTGTCAGATGTAGAATCAATGACAACTGACTCGCAATCAATTGAAGAATTGTTCGTTAGGCTAACAAAAGCGTTAACAACTAACGGTGTCTTGGCGTTCAACACACAAAACCCTGAACCGATAAGTGCTTGGTTTAACCAAGATCAGCCGATTCCATACGCTGACCTTTATGGCACCTTAGCTAATCGCCTATCTCAACAACAGTGGTTAAGCATATTGCAAAAAGTAGGTCTGAGCGCTAACAGTGAACACTGTGTTTTACCTAATTCAAAGAACCCTAGAACATTACTTGCCAAGGACTACGTTGAGTCTAACAAGGGCGCCGTAAACCATTTTTATGGCGCAGGCTTTACTGGTTCAGCCAACGTTAATGAGTATTTGTTGTTTAATGAATTATCTAAAACTCGAAATTTATATGAGTTGTGTGACAGTTATTTGATCATCGCTGCCAAGTCAGAAAAATCAATTACGTCGTTTTATAATAATGATTTTTCACATTTTTCTAGTCCAGGCCGTCGCAGTCAATGGCGTACTTTAACGACTAAATTAAAAGGTCAGAGTGATGTAAATAAACAATCATTGTTTGATCAATCGTCTCAGTCTGCTTCAAACAATCTAGGCATATCCTTATCTCAAAACCTTGCTGCGCAGCAATATCAAGCAGGGCAATCATTGGCAGGTCAGTGGTTGGAAAGTTTAGTCCATCAACAAACGGCCACCAAATTTGAACAGCACATCAAAGATTATGCTGTTTGGCTTGAGAGTCATTCCGCCGACTTAAAAGGAAGCCTTTACGATATATTGCCATTTAATTTGATTGTCGATGGCCAAGGCGAATATCAAATCATTGACCCTGAGTGGCAAGTTGAAACGGCCATCAGTGCGGAATTCGTTTTGTTTAGAGCGTTGTTCTGGTTTGGCTTTCATAATCGACAGTTACTGCGAACTGTTGCCTCTGAGTATGGTCTGTTTGCGCTGACTGATTTTGTTAGTTTTGGTTTGGAGTTGGCTGGCTATCAGAGTGACTTAAAAGGGTTTATCCAACTGGAAACTACTCTTCAAAGCGCTATCGAGAAACAGTTCAATCAAGATGCTATCGATGAGACCTTGCGCTTACCGATTGCAGGGCAGGTTGCTAACGATAAAAATTTGATGCAACCCAAAGCACAGGTGTTTTTCTATGATGCCGTTTCTGGTTTCGATTTTGAAAACAGCGTCACAGTCACCACCAATAAATTGGCTGTCCCTGAGCTGCTTAGTTTTAATTTAACGGGTCTTGATCTAACGCGAACTACCTTGCGAATTGATCCAGTTGATCGCGGTGGTTTTTTTCGTTTATCGAACTTACAAATTCTAGACAAAAATAAATCTCAACTCTGGTCGCTTAGCTCAGAGCGTGACATTGTTGCAGCTGCCGAACTCAGTAATGCCGTGTTCTCGGGCTCTCATTTAGGCTCTTTGTTTATTGCGTTAAATGACGACCCACAATTGGTGTTTGATTTAAGTGCTGTTAGTAATATCGACAATGCTGCCTCACTCGATTTTAGCTTGACTTACCACAGCAGCATTGATTACACATTAGCGATGCAGCAATTAGGCAATAGCGCGTTGTTACAACAACAATTTATTAGTGCTCAACGAAATGAAATACAAGCGAGCAAAGCACAATACAGCGAGCTTAATGATAATTTTGAGTTCCTTAAGCGCAACTCAGAAAAGCAAAACAAATTAATTGAAGAGCTTATGGCTAATGCTGCTAACAATGCTCAACATATTGAAAAACAGCAAAAAGCAATTGAAGACCAACAAGAGGTTATCGAAAACCAAGTTGAGATGATGACGCGTGCGCCTAGCACCCGTGTCAAATTATTCTTGGCTGGCAAACTTGGTAAAGTCGATGAAGCCAAAGAAGCAGAAAAAAAAGAGCAAGACCGTAAACTAGAACAAGCTAAAAAAGAAAGAGAAACAAAGCCTTTTAAACTAGGTCAAGATAATGAAGATTATGCTTTGTGGATTAAAAAGCATGAACTTAATCACATCGACATTAAGCGCATAAAAGCTGAGATCGAGGCAATGCCTCACAAGCCGACGTTTTCTATTGTGGTACCAGTCTACGACATCGATGAAGAATATCTAATGATGGCGGTTAACTCAGTGCGCAATCAATTGTATCCGCATTGGGAGCTCTGTTTAGTCGACGATGCATCGCCAAATTATCATATTCGACCAATGCTCAAACGTTTAACCGCAATGGACAAGCGCATAGTCGTCAAACTCAATAAGAATAATCAAGGTATCGCGGGCGCATCTAACGATGCAGTGTCATTGACTAGCGGCGAGTACGTCGGCTTATTAGATCATGATGATGAGATTACCATTGATGCTTTATATGAAAATGCCAAAGTAATTAACGATCACCCTGATGTTGGTTTTATCTACAGTGACGAAGATAAAGTGACCATGGAAGGTGTTCGGGTAGACCCGTTCTTTAAGCCGGACTACTCACCAGAACTACTGGATTCGAATAATTATATTTGTCATTTTTCGGTAATAAGCCAAAAAGTTATCGAACAAATCGATGCGTTTCGCTTAGGCTTTGATGGCTCACAAGATCACGATTTAATTATGCGAGCAATCCATTACGCTGAACGTGTCGTGCACATTCCCAAAGTACTGTATCACTGGCGTAAAGTGCCAGGATCAACCGCCGATGTTTACGGCGCCAAAAATTATGCATGGGAAGCAGGGCGCAAAGCTGTAGCAGCAAAGTTAGAGCTTAGCGGTGATGCCGGCGAAGTTGTTCTTGGTCCACTGCAAGGCACTTACCAAGTCAAACGTGACATTATTGGTTCACCAAAAGTAAGCATAATTATTCCGTTTAAAGATCGTGCTGATTTGTTAGAAACTTGTCTAAACTCGATTATAGAAAAAAGTACTTACAGTAATTTTGAAGTCATTGGCGTTAGTAATAACAGCGAAGAGCCAGCGACCCATGAGCTCATGCAAGCCTATCAAACAAAATACGACAATATTCGTTTTGTTGAGAAAAACGTGCCGTTTAATTTTTCATTGTTGTGCAATCACGGTGTGTCTGAATCGAGTGGCGACTATGTATTGCTATTAAATAACGACATCGAAATTCGCAGTCCTGATTGGATTGAACGATTACTTGAACATGCCCAACGTGATGAGATTGGCGCGGTTGGTGGCAAGTTGTTTTTCCCAGATGGTCGTATCCAACATGCTGGCGTAGTTGCGGGCATGCACGGAGCAGCAGGGCATTCGCATCTATATTTTAGCCCCGACGATATTGGTTACTACGGCAGTTTAATGATCACACGTAATGTCAGTGCTGTAACCGGCGCGATGTTGTTAGTCAGCCGTAAAAAGTATGAGGAAGTCGATGGTCTCGACGAAGATAATTTAGCGGTAGCCTATAACGATGTCGACCTGTGTTTAAAATTGCTCGATAAAGGCTACCGAAATGTTATTACTGCATTTTGTCACGCAGTGCATTACGAATCAGCCTCACGCGGCTACGAAGATAATCCAGAAAAACTAGCCAGGCTCGAAAAAGAAAAAAGTCATTTTGTTACAAAGTGGCAAGACTTTTTAGATCAGGGCGACCCGTGCTTTAACCCTAATTTTGATTTGGACTGTTTCGATTTTACGATCAAGCTTTAGAGGCTATTAATCAGTTAAGACTAAAAAAAGGCGTAAATCATTAAAATGAATTACGCCTTTTTCGTTATAGAGCTACGACTAAAAATTAGTATTTAGTCGTCATTTAATACAAAACTTATTTTCAGTTTGACGACATAAGTTTCTACTTTACCGTTTTTTATTTTCACTTCTTGATCCTTAACCCAAGCGCTGCTTACATTTTTAAGTGTTTTGCATGCTCGCTCAACCCCGTTTTGAACTGCATCTTCAAAACTCTTGTTAGATGATGAGGATATTTCTGTTATACGTGCAATAGTCATTTTTTCTCCATTGAGTTAATTATTTAATCAACACTGTAAAACAATTCTTAAATTTAAGAAGTAAAAAAACGTAAACAATTAATTGAAATTAACAAAGTAATCAGCGCTGATATTTAAATCACTAATGTTGTGATGTTTTACACCTGTACAGCCTTCAATCAATATTTAATAAAATAAGTTGACCGAATGTAATTGGAAACAATTTGACATTTAAATCAGGCAAAAACATACTCGAAGCGAATATTGACGAACGATTTAATTATGCTCAAAGAGCCTATCGATAAGGCGTGCGACGTATCGATAGCGACTATTTTTAAATAGATAAAGAACTCATGAAATCAATCTTATTATCACTCTGCCTGTTTTTTTTAGTAATAGGCATTACAAATGCACAAATTACCGTAACCACGGCAGTAGAATTACAAGCGGCATTAGATGATCCCACAGCCGATAACATTATTAATATCAGTGGTACTATTTTCGGCCGCTTTATAGTCAATCGGTCTGGGACTGAAGCGAACCCAGTGATTATTAGAGGCGGAACCATATCCGCGCTAGGCGTTGCCGATACAACTCAAGGGTTGGAGTTTGCACTACTGGCGATATTGAGTGAAAGTAATATCCGCATTGAAAATGTAACGTTTGAAAATAATTTCATACAAAGTGCCAAAGGCATTTATGTCACCACGACTGTATTTGATGATGCGCCTACACAAAACATTTTTATTGATTCATCCAACTTAAGTAACATTGGATGGTCGGACGATAATGTCGCTGACCCTTCAGCTAACCCCTCAGGAACAGGGCAAGCACACGGAATATTAGTAACAGGAAGAACGGCAAATACCATTACTAATGTCAATATCACCAATAACACTCTTAATAATATTATTGCCGGAAACAGTGAAGCACTGACTCTCAATGGCAATGTTGATGGATTTTTGGTGCAAGCCAACACTATATCTAATATCACTAATATCGGCATTGATATCGCGGGTGGTTTTGGTGTGGCTGATGCCGAAATAGATCAAGCAAGAAATGGTCAGGTAATTGAGAACACCGTTTTTAATTGCAGAAGACCGTCGTCAGTGTCAGGTGTTTTTGAACCCGCTGGCATCTATGTTGATGGTGGAGCGAATGTCGAGGTTGCGCGCAATAGAAGTTACCAAAATGGTCAGGGGTTCTCTATTGGCCGTGAGCAAGCTGGTGAGACCACCAATATTACAATGACGAATAACCTGTCCTACTCCAATGCCGAGAATGGTTTGGTGTTTGGCGGTAACCTTGGATTTGTATCCGACAGTATTGTTCGAAACAATACCTTCTATCAAAATGGCTTGGACAAACCCGGAGAGCGTTCTGGAATCAGTGTGCAAATTACTCAGGGTAGTCGGATTACCAATAACATAATTTTTGAGTCGGAAGCAGGGATGTTTGGTATTTCTTATTTTTTTAGTGGAACATCAACAGTTGTTGCTGATTACAACCTGATCAATGGAATGACCGACGGATTTAGTTTAGCGAATGTTGGCAGCAACCCCAATGGACTAAGTGTTGCTCCAGACCTTAATGCCGCTGCCGATTTTTTACCTAATCTAGGGTCTCCTGTGATCGACGCCGGTGATGCTACCGGCATTGCGAGTAGTGAAAAAGATTTCATAGGATCCACAAGAACGATTGGAGCATCGGTTGATATTGGCGCCCGTGAGTTTAATGACCTTCCTGAGATATTTATAATAATTCCTACTAGTGGTAAAGCCGCAGTAATCACGCTTTAGGCGCCGCATATATAGACGCCTTAATAAATGCGAATGAACGCTTCTTCATTGAAGACAGCGTTTGCAATCTGTTGTGTGTCTGTAAGGTTAGCCGTACGTATTGGTGAAACGACTGTCGGTCAGAGACTTAGAGTACCGATTCAAATAATATGCAATTCGTGTTTTAAGTTTACGCTGTAATTTTATTTCAATTAGTCCAATTATTGAATTATTGCTTAATGATTAGCACTGCAGGCAGTTATTTCAAGGACAATAGCAGTCACGCTACGACGAGCCTATGAACGATAGAGCTATATGTCAGACATTAAAAAAAAGCGGCTATAGCCACTTTTTTTAATGTCTTGAAAATGAAAACCTTAACCAAATTGATTCATCGTGTTGTCATCGCCAGCCGCTTTTAAAGCTGCGTCGCCAGAGAAATATTCTTTATGATCATCGCCGATGTTTGAGCCGC
>JALZWI010000093.1 GCA_023299895.1 Arenicella sp.
AAACAACAAAATTATGGGAAGATATTGTTACTTGGTTACGTAAAAATATTAACAATGAAGAATCTACTAACGAATAGAAATTCATTAACCTTCATAAATAATACGCCAATTCCCCTTGGCATCTTTTTGCCAATACTGTTCCTTATTGCTCTCACTTGAGTAATTATTACTCAGATAACGTTGCGTATAAGTAACCACAAACATGTTCTTCTCACCAGGGTAAATAAATAAGCTATCTATTTCCATATCAATTTGAATGAAGGTCTTACTATTATTAGTGGCTTGCTTCGCCTCAATCCATTGCCTGTAACTATTTTTGCCCAAATTGAAGTTATCAGTTGAATAGTGCGATAAATAAGCAGAGGTATCGAGACTCTCCCAGTCAGATTTCCAAGCGTCTATGATAGCCATATATTTTTTACGCTCTGCCGATAATTCTTCTTTACTTATCCATTTGATAGAACCACTTAAAATGACCGGTGTCTGTTCATCAATATCAATAAATTGAGCTATATCATTAAGGTCTTCGTTACTGAGTACAAAACAGCCTTCACTTGCGAATGGCGAACGTGCATAGGTATTTGAAGGTGTGCCATGCAACCAAATACCATAACCCGTTCGGTTACGATACTTATCAATTTTATTTGGGTAATCAACTGGGAATGCGCCATCTCCATATAAATCAGGCAATTCTCTAGAGCTAATATATTTGTAAATAGAGTAAACCCCTATTGGAGTTTTGTTATCACCTTCGTACTGCTTGCCATAACCCTGAGACCCAACAGTCATATAATAGTCACGAATTAACACGGGGCCTTGTGGTTCGTTTCGATACAGATAAAGTCGGCCAGCGGGCATATCAGACACTAACACATGCTTATATCGCCCCATGTCAATCAAACTTTCAGGAAATACATGACCCGAAACTCGTAGATGTTCAGCACTATGTTTCCATCGGTTTTTAAGCTGATGTTTAAGGCCTTGCAAACCATCTAAACTTTCTGGCACTTGAGCACCCACTTGCTCTAACTCAGAAGACATTGCCACTAAAATATCCGCTTTAATCAAGTAAGCGACACGACTTTCAGGATACCGAACCAGGTGCTGCTCGGTTAAATCTAATGCTGTTTCTAGCTGACCTTGCTGCACTGACTGAATTATTTGTAATACCTCAGCTTCATAACCAGTTGCATGTTCTTCATATGCCGTATTTGCATAAGCAAATTGGCTAGATAAAAGCACACTAATTAGAAAAAACAGTTGATAAAGACTGCAAGTAGTCAGCGATACTAAACCAATATCTATAGGTGTTCTAAATTGCATTTCTTCTGTAAATTTGAGCTATTTAATTAGTAATAATAATTTCATCGACTATTTTAGCATCAAGTAATGATAAACCGTGCTTCGTGAATACAAGTCGTTTACGAATCGTATCATCTATCGTATCAGACCGATAACGTTGCAAAAAAGTGACACTAAATTGATCATCATCACTTTGATCATACTCAAAATCACTTACATCAACTTGAATAAACTTTTTATTAGTAAGGCGAACCCTACGTTGCTCTAACCATTGCTTATGATTTAACTCAGAACGTCGAGGGCTGTAGTTATTGGCATACTGAGAAACGTAACCAGCAACATCCTGCTTAGACCAATAAGCAGCCCAATTTTCAACCAATTTGAATGCAGAGCCGGCATCCGCTTGTTCATTTTGAACAATATCTGGTACAACCTCTTCAGAGTTATCGGTCTTTCCAATTTCACCGATGACGGCTAATGCCACAATATCTTCATTTACATTAGCCGCAACCACGGTCGTTTCAAGAAGCGTATTTTGGGTTGCAGCGAGTTCAACGGACATCGATTCATTCATTACAACTAACGCCTGTTCAGAAGAAGCAAAAGCATCCGCTTGTTGTTTTATTTGAGCTTCGAGTGCAGCAACTCTAAGCTTACTTTCGTCTAACGAGGCGATTTGCGTACCTGCTGTGACTAACTCTTGTTCGAGTTGCGCGATACGTGCCTGCGAATTTTGTTGCTCAAGCTTTTCATTACGCAGAGATTTTTCCATATCGCTGACCTGTTTCAATAGAGCCTGTTGTTGATTCAGATCAACAAGACGTAAATCCATTGAATTAATTAGTGGTAAATCTAGATTTATTGCCTCGCTCTGATGAGCAACGTCAATCTCATCTTCAATGATGAGCGCTTTTCGATAAGCTTTTGCGGCCAAAGAACCATGAATCAACTGCAAGTTATTGAATAAAACTTCATAATTTGGGTTGGCTTTTACACCACGCATTAAAACTTTACGCGCCTGATCCAAACGGTCAGTTTCTGCATAAACCACAGCTAAATTAATATACGGCTCAATAGCTAAAGGCAAATTTTCATTTAGATCTAGGTATAAATTTTCCGCTTCTTGCCACTTTCGTTTCAATACATATTCGGTAGCGCGATTAAATTGTTGTTGAGCATCTAATTTGTCTTTATCACCGAGTTTTTTTTGACCCGCATTATTAACTACGTCGACGATTTGAATCAGTTCTATAGCTGATGAAAGTGGTTCTTGCTGACCCTGAGTATTTTTGGCTTCAGAGTTTATCAGCTCACTATTTGAATCAGTAGACCCACTTTTCGATAAAAACAACCACAGCAATACCGCAAAAATGATCAAGAAAATAAATATATTTTTGACGCGCATTACTCCTACTTAGCCTCTGTGTAAGTAATAAGTAAGTTTGAAAAAAATACCGTTACGGCAGTCATTAATATCATTGCCACACCCTTCTATTTCCCGTTAACTCGCAATTTATCTGTAATTCCCAATCTTATATCAAAAACACGTGAATTTTAACTATTAATCGCTTTCTTAGTTAACCCAGTCTGGTTAATTCTTAATGTGCCGCCGACCAATTATCACCGACACCCGCATCAACGATTAATGGTACTTTCAATTTGGCAATATTTTGCATAAGTGCGGTCAACTTTGAGGTGGTTTCTTCGAGGCAGTCTTGGGCAACCTCAAACACCAGTTCGTCATGTACTTGCATAATCATTTTGATTTTAGGATTGTCTACGCCAAGCCATTTATCAACCTCTATCATGGCTTTTTTAATAATGTCTGCTGCAGTACCTTGCATAGGCGCATTAATCGCCGTGCGCTCAGCATATTGACGCACATTTCCGTTACGCGCATTTATATCTGGCAAGTACAAGCGTCGACCAAACACAGTTTCAACAAATCCATGTTCACGTGCATATTCGCGCGTAGATTCCATATATTTTTTAACTCCTGGATATTGTTCAAAATACTGCTCAATATAGCTCTGAGCTTTTTTGCGCTCAACATTCAACTGTTTCGCCAAACCAAAAGCAGACATGCCATAGATTAAACCAAAATTAACCGCTTTGGCATGACGACGCTGTTCACTACTTACCTCGGTCAAGTCCGTTTCAAAAATTTCTGCAGCGGTAGCACGGTGAATATCTAAATCATTATTAAAGGCGTGCAACAGCGTCTCATCATCAGACAAGTGTGCCATTATTCGTAGTTCAATTTGCGAATAATCTAAGGCCACAATTTGTCTGCCTGGTGGTGCGATAAAGGCCTCTCGAATTCGTCGACCTTCTTCGCTACGAATCGGAATATTTTGTAAGTTAGGATCACTAGAAGATAAACGCCCTGTGGCGGCAACTGCCTGATGATAGGAAGTGTGCACTCGACCAGTACGGCTATTAACCATGCTAGGTAATTTGTCTGTATATGTCGATTTCAACTTACCTAAACTGCGGTGTTCTAAAATCAACCTTGGCAGTTCATGCTCAAGCGCTAAATCTTGTAGAACATCTTCGGCAGTAGATGGCGCGCCTTTTGGTGTCTTTTTCAGCACTGGTAAATTCATTTGATCATACAAGATTGCTTGAATTTGTTTGGGCGAAGCTAAATTAAACTCGCCGCCAGCCACGTCATAAGCCTTGGACTCTATCTGTTGCATGCTCATTGCTAGCTTCTGGCTTTGTTGCAGCAACATATTGTCATCAATCAAAACACCATTGGTCTCAATGTTTGATAGCACTGTAACCAACGGTATTTCCAACTCAACAAAAATTCGATGCAGTGACGGCTGCTGAGTCAATTGCGGCATCATGGCATGATGCAAGCGCAAGGTTACATCTGCATCTTCAGCGGCATAATGACCGGCTTTATCCAAAGCTATTTGATCAAAGGTAAGTTGCGCCTTACCTTTGCCTGCAATATCACTAAATGAGACAGGGCTGTGACCAAGATGCGTTTTGGACAAGGTATCCATATCATGGCGTGATGAAACGCTATCCAGCACATACGATTCAAGCATAGTATCGAACACCACTCCTTGCACTTTAATATCGTAGTTACGCAGCACGTTCATATCATACTTAAGATTCTGGCCAATTTTAGGAATGCCCGGATTCTCCAACAACGGCTTTAATTTAGCGAGTACCCAATCTCGGTCTAGCTGGTCGGGCGCACCCATATAATTATGTGCAACGGGTACATAAGCAGCCTCACCTACTTCAATAGCGAAAGATAAGCCAACCAATTCAGCAGCTTGGGCATCCAATGAAGTGGTTTCAGTATCAAAGGCAAAACCTTCGCTACTTTCTAACTTAGTTAACCAAGATAAAAATTTACTTTCATCTAAGATAGTCTGATATTGCCCAGCCTTAAATTCTTGCGCCACAGATGCATTGCTAGCTGGTAATTCTGCGCCCAATTCACCGAGCCATTTTTTAAACTGGAGCTCCGAATATATTTCAATCAAGGCTTCACGGTCTTGCTCTGCTTGTATTAATTGATCTACTTTTAACTCCATATCCAGTTCACAACGAATCGTCACTAAATCCTTAGAGCGCGGTAATTGTGGAATAAATTCACGAAGGTTTTCACCGACTTTGCCGCCAATATCATCGGAATTTTCAATAATCGCATCAAGCGAACCGTATTCAACTAACCATTTAACTGCTGTCTTTGGCCCAACCTTAGGTACGCCAGGAATATTGTCTGAGGTATCTCCCATCAAAGTCAGATAATCAATAATTTGGTCAGGTCTTACACCGTATTTTTCGACAACACCATCTTCGTCATAGATCACTTTTTTCATCGTATCGATGAGGTTGACTTGATCTGTGACAACTTGTGCCATGTCTTTATCGCCAGTCGCAATCAAGACAGATTTACCCTCGGCTGCTGCTAACTTTGCATAAGTACCCATCACATCATCAGCCTCAACATTAGGCATGGCAATAAAAGGCAGTCCTAAGGCTTTAATAGCACGATGCACATAGTCAATTTGACTACGTAATTCATCCGGCATCGGTGGCCGATTGGCTTTGTAATCCTCGTAGATATCATTACGAAAGGTCTTACCCTTAGCGTCGAAAATTGCCACCAGCTGCGCATCTGGATATTCGGTTGCTAGGCTCTGAATCATATTAATGGTGCCATAGACTGCTCCTGTAGGCTGCCCAGAAGCAGTCTGCATGCGCTTCAGTTGTGGCACATAAAATGCCCGGTACAGGTATGACGAGCCGTCAATAAGAATAAGGTCAGGTTGCATAATAAGTTTGGCTAGCTATGGTTGGCATGAATTATAATTTACCAAATCGTAACCTGACGGTGATTAGTCAAACTAACATGGCAATTGACGATATGATAACATGAGCCACGTTGTAGCTGGCTATTAGACATTCAGCACGATGCTAATTTAAATCAAATTTAGGAGAACTAATATGGGCCGTTTCTCATTTTTTATCACAAGAGCATATATCATATCATCCCTACTCCTAATTACCTCTTTGAGCTTGTCTGCGCAAGAAGCTATCGCACCGCCTTCTATTGGACAGCAAACCCAAGGCGAGCAAACAAATTTAAGCGAACCAACAAGTAATTCTATTGATGCTGATGAAGAGGCTATTCAAAACGAAGATACGACCAACAGTAATTTCACTGACCTGTTAGGAACAACCGAAATTATTGAGCTACGCGGCGAAAATGGTCAGGTCTATGCTATTGAATTAGAACATTCTAATGGCTCAAAACAATATATTGAAAGAGACTACTCAAATGGACAAATTGACTCCAAGCCCAATAATCTTGAAGAAACTCCTAATTTAGCAAAATGGAGGCTAGGGTCTTGGTAATTAGATCACTCATTTTCACAAACTATCGCTTTATTCAGGTCGCTCTTGGCTTGATATTAATCAGCTCAACGGTCTCGGCGCAGACTCGTCAGGAGATCCGTTTTTATGAAGCCAATAAATTTATACAGACTGATCGAGTCTCGTTCACCTCAAGAAAAGGTAAACTACCTGGCTGCCATAACTTTTTAATCAGGACCCGAGTTTATCAAGCCAATCAAATAGGCTATGCGAATTGCTCGTTATATGAACAAAAAGACTGTGTATCAGACAGCATTGTCGAGGTTAACCGCACCAAAGATGACACACCAGTGACCTCACTCAGCCAAGGGTTCAGTTGGTTTCCTATCGATGAAAACGAACGTGGCGCTATACTTAGGTCTTGGCAGTGCGATCTAGAGACTCCAGAAAGCGAATAACTAAGCTGATTTATGCTCTTCGGCTGGATAATTTTGCGATTGCATTTCTTGTAAACGACTAATCGTACGCTGAAACTCAAACTCAACTCGACTGCCCTGGTACAAACTTTCAATGGTGGTATCCGCAGACATAAATAACTTTACATTATGGTCGTAAAGAACATCTACCAAATTAATAAAACGACGTGCTTGATCTTCTTTCAAGCGATCCAAAATTGGTACTTCAGATAAAAGTAGTGAGTGAAAACTGCTAGCCAGTTCTATATAGTCATTTTGTGAACGCGGTCCATCGCATAATTCAGAGAAGTGAAACCAAATCACCCCGTCTGCTTTTTTCATGTAGTTTAACTCTCGCCCTTCAATTTCAATGCTTGAGTCCTCAATTATGTGATCATCTGCAAGATGCTCAAAACAATAAGTCATCCCTCTTCTAGCGGCAATTCCAGTGGGTGTAAAATACGCTTGCGCTTTATCCGAAAAAAGCAGTCGATAATCAACGCCTGAATCAATATTCAGCACATCGGTGTACTCATAAATCATATCGATTGCAGGTAAAAACAATGGCCGTTGCAAACCATTTGCATAAAGATTTTTTGGTTCTACATTAGACGTCGCAACCAAGCTTACGCCATTATCAAATAATACTCGAATTAACCTGGCCAGAATAACAGCATCAGCCACATCGTTGACCACAAATTCGTCGAAACACAATACTCGTGCTTCCTTTGCAAGTTTCTCACCAATCAATACTAAGGGATCGCTCTGGTCTTTTTGTAACTGACGCTCTTTATGCACTCGACGCATAAAGTGGTGAAAGTGTATTCGTAGTTTTTTTTCAAACGGTAAGGTGTCAAAAAACGTATCCATCAAATAGGTTTTGCCCGTCCCAACGCCACCCCAAATGTACAAACCTTGTGCTGGTCGTTGCTCTTTTCTTGCAACTAAACCAATTCGACTTAAAAAACTTTGTTTGTGTGGTTTCGCTGCGACCAATTCCTCGTATAAACGTTGTAAATTTTCGATCGCGAAACGTTGCGCTGGGTCTTCTTCAAACTCAGGTTTCTTTAAATCTTGCAGGTATCGTGAGAGCGGCATATGCAGTGTTTTCTAAGTATGTTTTTTGTTGCTATTTTGAGCTGACAAGTTTACCGTAATAGTTATATTAATTTTAGTTTTAGTTTATTCCTTTCCCTTATTTTGAAAATGCAAAATATTTATCCTTATAAAAACGTCAAACCAACCATCCATCCAGAAGCTTGGGTGGCACAAACTGCTGCTATTATCGGCGACACACATATCGATGCTCATAGCGGTATTTGGTATGGCTGTGTGATCCGTGGTGATGTTAATGAAATCAGAATTGGCAAAGGGACCAGCATTCAAGATTTAACCATGATTCACTGCGCGGAACGTGGTCAAGGTTGTTATATCGGTAACGATATTACCGTCGGACATGCTGCTGTCTTGCACGCGTGCAAAATCGAAGACACCGCTTTTATTGGCATCCAAGCTTGTGTAATGGACGATTGTATTATCGAAAAAGGAGCAATGGTCGCGGCAGGTGCCTTAGTTACTCCCGGTAAAATTGTTAAGGCTGGTGAAGTTTGGGCCGGCAGCCCTGCTAAGAAGTTACGTGACATCAATGAGAAAGATTTAGAATTTTTTGAGATCAATCGCCAACGTTATGTTCGCCTGGCCAAACAATATAGAACCGAGCACTATTGTAAATAATTAACATTATGAAATTCAGTACAAAACAATGGCTATTACTACCCGTGTTTATTTTGATCTGTTACACAGTTGCTTATGCTGGTGCTTTTTTTGAGCCTGGCGCATGGTATGAAGATCTGAAAAGAGCTCCGTGGAGTCCGCCAAATATTGCTTTCCCAATTGTCTGGGGAATTTTGTATTTATTTATTGCGATTTCGGGCTGGTTAATCTTCAATTATGAAATAACCAAATTAAAAGCTTTGTGGGTAATACAGCTCATATTAAATGCTGCGTGGTCATGGGTATTCTTTGGCCAACATTGGGTCGCGTTTGCCTTAATCGATTTACTTTTAATTGTGACTACAGTCAGCATATTGATTGTTTTGTGTTGGCGACACCAACTAAAAATTTCGGCTTTCTTACTGATTCCTTATCTACTCTGGCTAAGCATAGCAACCAGTTTAAATACCTATATTTTCATAGCCAACTAGTCGTTTTTAACCGAATAAATAAATGGCCTGACGCCCAGCTTTTGTAATTTATTTTTGGCTGTTTTTGCTTTACGACTGTCGGCATAAGGCCCTAAACGCACCCGATAATAGGTGCCTTTGCCTTCAACTTCACGTGCTTGCGTAACCGAGGAGTAACCTTTTAATGCTAACCTTGCACGTAACTTTTCAGCATCAGCATGCTCCCTAAATGAGGCTGCTTGCATATAATAACTCAAGTTTTCATTAGGGCGCGTGGGTATAGATTCGGGTAAATCAGCTGGCATCACTTGGTCAATGTCAGGCAAAATCTCATAAAAGTCGAATTCTTTTTCGGTACTTTTTAGTTCGATACTTTTACTCTCAATCAAGGCCGCAATTTCTGAATCTTTTTCATCCTGTTCAGATGCAGTAAATAATGCTTTTAGACCAGAACCAAAACTACTTCCTTCTTGTCTCGCTCCGTTAAATAAAGTAGCCAGCGCAATGCCCGAACATAAAATCACCAGCATTAAACCCCATGGCAACTGCTTAAGGTTACTTTTTTTGGGCTTCTTTTTAACCACTTTGGGCTTTATACGACGTGCTTGTGACATTTTATTTCAGTCTATTTAAATAAGTTATTACATTTTCTCAGGTGCATTTACGCCAACAATATTCAAGCCATTAAGTATCACTTGTTTTACCGACGCACACAGTGACAGCATTGCGTTTCTTTGCTCTGTTTCAGCCTCAAGAAATTTACTGCTGTTGTAATAAGAGTGAAAAGCCGTAGCAACTTCTCTCAAAAAATATGTTAGTTGATGAGGTTCATAATCACGCGCGGCGTTTTGCACGACTTCTGGAAAGCGCTGCAAAAGTGCGAGTAGTGCATTTTCATATTCATTTTCTAACAAAGAAAAATTACTTTGTGATAAATCACCTATTTTCAAATTACGTTCTTGCGCTTGCACAAAAATGCTGCAAATTCGCGCATGAGCATATTGTACATAGTAGACGGGGTTCTCATTACTTTGCGATTTAGCTAAATTCAAATCAAAGTCCATATGCTGTTCTGACTTACGTTGAACATAGAAAAAACGTGCTGCATCTGAACCTACTTCGTCACGTAATTCTCGTAGTTTTACGAAATCACCACTGCGAGTCGACATGGAAATTTTTTCTCCGTCGCGATACAACACTGCAAATTGCACCAACAAAACAGTTAACTTATCTTGCTCAAGACCAAGCGCCTGCATTGCCGCTTTAACACGAGGAATGTAACCATGGTGATCTGACCCCCAGATATTAATACATTCGTCAAAACCACGATCAAGTTTGTCTTGATGATAAGCGATGTCAGAAGCAAAGTACGTTGGCTGACCGTTATCGCGTACTACTACCCGATCTTTTTCATCACCAAAATCGGTCGATTTAAACCACCATGCACCGCCCTTTTCATAAAGATGGCCTGATGCTTTAAGTTTCTCAATTGCCTCGTCTATTTTGCCCCTGTCAAATAACGAACGCTCTGAATACCAAGTATTGTAATCTACTCCGAATCCTGTCAAATCATCTCGAATATCGGCAATAATTGAATTCAAGGCGATATCAAAAAAGACACAAAAACCATCACTCCCTAAATTTTCTTTAGCTAAAGTAATTGTCGCATCCAAAGCAGCTTCGTCTTCTAAGCTTTCGATCGCTTGGCTTATTTCCTGGACAGTTGTTAATAGGTACTTATCACCATGCTCTAAAATAACTGTTTTAGCCATCTCAATGATATATGCGCCTTTATAACAATTATCAGGAAATTCTAATACTTGACCGTTTTCTTGTAAATAACGTAACCAGACACTGGTTGCCAAAATATCCATTTGGCGGCCAGCATCATTTACATAGTATTCGCTCTCAACGCTGTTACCCGCTGCACGTAACACGCGCACTAATGCATCACCATAGGCTGCACCGCGCCCATGACCGACATGCAATGGGCCTGTTGGATTAGCAGAAACAAATTCAACTAAAATTTTTGACTTAGAATTAGTCTCACCCAAACCGTATTGCTCTGTTTCGCTAAAGATAGTATCAAGTACAGCATAACGCGCATTTTGAGCCACAAATACGTTAATAAACCCCGGCCCAGCGATATTAATGTTAGTAACTAAGTCATCTTGAGGTAGCGCTGCAATAATTTTTTCAGCAAGTTCGCGAGGATTAAAGCCTGCAGCTTTAGCTAGAGTCATTGCAACATTGGTCGCAAAGTCACCATGCTCTTTTTGTCGGGTGCGCTCAAACATCAAACGAACCTCATGATCGGCAGGAATAATCGAGTCAGATTTTAGTTGTTCAATGGCCTGCATAAACAGACTGTGTAATTGTTCTTTCAAGGACTTTTCTCTAATTCTTGTTTGGAGTAATAACGTTTTAGTATTACGACTTCTAAATAGTGAGCAGATTTTACCGCTTTCTGTGGCAGCGCGATAGCTAAGCTAAGCAATGATTTTCTGTTAAAATAAATTATGAGGGTCGATATCTAAATACCAGCGGGTACTTGATGCCAATTTGCGCGCTTCTTTGTCATTTTCTAACAATTGCAACCATTGTGACAGGCATACATTAAGTGCCGAACGCTGGCTCGAGCATAACAACAGTTGCGCTCTAAACCTGCCTGCTCGGCGCTCCATTGGAGCTGGAATAACATCCATAATTCGCACGCCATCAATTGGCTTAATGTCATGCTTTGCTCGTCGTAAAAATTGTAGAGCTTTAGCTTGATGAGTAGACTCTGCATGCAATAAAGCGAAATATCCGAATGGAGGGAAGTTCACCGCTTTTCGCTCGTTTAATAGCTCTTGTGCAAAGCCATCAAAATCATGACTTGCGATTCGTTCAAAAAACGGATGTTCAGGAAACGCCGTTTGAATCAATACACGGCCCACTTGCTCACGGCGACCGGCTCGACCAGCAACTTGTAAGACTTGGTGAAACAAGCTCTCAGTCGCACGAAAATCAGTACTATAGAGTCCTTGGTCGGTATTTAATATGCCGACTAATGAAACGTCAGGAAAGTCATGCCCTTTGGTCAGTAATTGGGTGCCAAGTAAAATATCGGCATCGCCGTTGCGCGCTTGTGTCAACAGCTCATCCAATTCACCTTTACGACTGGTGCTATCGCGATCTATGCGCAAGATCTTAGCATTAGGGAACCGTTGCTCAAGAGCTTCTTCAACACGTTGAGTGCCTTCACCGATTTCGGCCATCGCTTGTCCATGGCATTGCTTACACTGCTTTGGCACTAAACCTTCGTAACCGCAATGATGACAGCGCACGCGATTTGCGCGTCTGTGTAGAGTTAAACTTGAATCACATCGGAGGCAGTTAACACTTTTTCGGCAATCAGTACAAAACAAAACAGGTGCGTAGCCTCGTCGGTTTAAGAACAATACTGTTTGCTTACCCACATCTAGACACTCTTGAATCGCCTGTAACATTGGCAAACTCAGGCCATCTTCAGTTGAACTCGTATTGAGATCTAACAATGCGATTTGAGGCAAGGCGACGTTTGTTGCACGTTGCGTTAACTGTAAAAGTCGGTATCTACCTGACCTAGCATTGGCATAGCTCTCTAATGATGGCGTAGCTGAGCCAAGCACAATCGGAATCCCGTGCTGCTTAGCACGATAAATTGCCACATCACGTGCATGATAACGAACCCCGTCTTGCTGCTTAAATGAGGCATCGTGTTCTTCATCAACAACTATTAGCCCTAGGTTAGCGCACGACGTAAACACAGCTGAGCGCGTACCTAAAATGATTTTAGCGTTACCCTCACGAGCATGCCACCAGGCCATATGACGTTCTGTTTTATTAAGACCAGAATGCATGATCGCTAATGGCACATCAAAACGGCTGTTGATCCGATTAATTAACTGTGGAGTTAAACCAATTTCTGGCACTAAGATTAACACTTGTTGCCCAGCATTAATCACGTGCGCAATGGCCTCAAAATATACTTCCGTTTTACCGCTACTCGTCACGCCATGCAGTAAAGAACAAGAAAAAGTGTTGGAATCCACGCTTTGCTTAACAGAGTCAACTGCGTCTTTCTGCTGCTCGTTAAGCTGCTTTGCGTCTAGCGCATGATAATTCTTTTGATCATTAGTAATGCTGGTAGATTTTAATTCCGGTTGAGATTCGCGAGTTTCCAACCAGCCCTTTTTTACTAATGTGCCAACAGCTTGTCGCCAACCCGATGATTGTTCTTTAAACTCATCCGAGTTCAAAGAACCTTTCTTTACTAAAAGCTTAATAATTGCAAGCTGTAAAGGTGCCCTCGACAAGTCATCGATATCAGCACTTCGTCCGTGGTCTGACAAGCGCCAGGTTTTCTGCGTTTTAGGTTTAAGCTCATGGCCCTGCCTTAAATTAACAGGCATTGCCGCCGCAAAAACCTCCCCAATTGGCGCGAGATAATAGTGAGAGATCCAAACCAACGTTGACCATAATGGCGGCTCAAAAATAGCTTGACTGTCAATAACTTCTTCAGCGTATTTTAATCTATCACGCGTATAGCTAGACTCGGGCTTTATTTTATAAATAACCCCAACCAACTGCCGACTACCGAACGGTACTTTTATGCGCCCACCCTGACATGCTGATGAGCTATCGATAGGCAACAAAAAGTCAAAACAACGGCGTAACGGTAAAGACACTGCAACTTCGACAATATCAGCGCTTAGCGCGCTTATTTGCTCGTTTTGCTGATCTTTTAATTTTTCGTCAATAGACACAGATATAGAAACACTAATTTGGTTAAATTGCCCTGATTCGGGGCATTTTGCCTGTGGATAACTTTGTTAATAACATCTGATTGCTATGAAATATAGGATTAATGATTTGTCCAGCATTATTTCAACCTTCTTAATAAAAAATTTATTTTTATATTTAAATCAGTAAGTTACGGAACTTTAAAAACTATTCTTAATAATTTTTAAAAATAATATTACAAAGTTCTTGACACGAAAAATATTGTGTATAACTCATGACGTTGAAGAATTACTCAAAATTCATAGTTTCAAAAAATTCAACAAGTTAGCGCCTGTTATTGGCAGAATCATTCAACAAGTTCAGCTATAAAGCACTTCCAGACATTATACTTTGCTAGGTAAAATTAAACGATTAATTATACTGATCAAATCAATCTTCATGAATTTCAAGCTCTGCTGCTAACTAGATTCACTACTCCAGCATAGCCATTTCAGATACACTCCACATCTAATTTACCTAGTCGAAAATTAGACTCAAAAATAATCACAAAATGGCAAAAAAATTAACTGCTAAAACATCCGATAAGTACCAACTTTATCAGCAAGCTGTGCAATCAGCAGAACAAGATGTTGAGTTTTTATTTAGTACTTATAAAGATTTACGCAATAAACAGCCTCGACATTTTCGTGAAGATTTTTGTGGTACATGTTTGCTGTCTGCAAATTGGGTAAAGCTCAACGATGACTTTACCGTTGAAGCCTATGATATAGATCCAGAACCACTAAAGTGGGGCTACAAAAATAATTTGTTACCACTCGGCGACGCTATAAACAGAGTCACACAGTATCAACAAGATGCGCGAGATCCAAGCAAACAATCACCTGATATTCGTTGCGCTCAAAATTTTTCGTATTGGATATTTAAAACTAGAGCACAAATGCTCGGCTATTTTACCGGGGTTTATAAAGATCTTGCTGAAGATGGTATTTTTGTGATTGATTTACATGGTGGCCCTGAGAGCATTCAAGAGCTTGAAGAAGAAACCGAAATGAATGACGGCAGCTTTACTTATGTTTGGGATCAAGACAGCATTAACCATATTACTGGAGAAGCAAGACTACATATTCACTTTCGTTTTCCCGATGGCAGTGAAATGACGAATGCTTTTACCTATGATTGGCGGCAATGGGGTTTACCAGAACTAAAAGAGATTTTGCTTGATGCAGGCTTTAAAGTAGTTGATTGTTATTGGGAAGGCACTGATGAGGACGGCGAAAGTGGTAACGGTGAATTCACTCCAACAATTCAAGGGGAAGCCTGTTTATCTTATGTCGCTTATTTAGTAGCACAAAAATAGCCTTAGTGTATAAAAAAATAGCGGCTTGATTTAAACCAAAAGATAAATATTATTATCCTATGATTAACTATATTCTTATATTGATAGCTTTATTAGTACTACTTTACATTGCCCGAAAGCCTCGCACAGCCCCAGATCGTCAAGGCTCAAAATTTAATGACTCTAACGAAACACCATACCCTCAAGAAGACCAAGCGCAAAAAGAATTAACCGTAGCTAGCTACAACGTGCAAACTGGCAAAAGCCTTGAGGGAGTGCGTGACATAAGCCGAGCGGCAGCTGTTTTGGCGGAGGTTGATCTAGTCGGTGTCCAGGAAGTTTACGCACCTAGTTGGACAAACAAATTTGGTTTTGGTCTAAGCCAAACTGAAGCACTAGCAAAAAAAACTAACTTCGCTTGGCTTTTTTGCCCTACTCGATTTAGGTGGTTTCGAGAAAATCGTGGTAATGCCATTTTGAGTAAATTGCCAATAACATCGTGGCAGACAACTATGCTCTCTGACCAATCCGGTTTCAGTTTTCGCAATATGACGGTGGCGCAATTTCTGTGGCAAGATCAAGATTGTTATTTCATCAATACACATTTACATACTAGAGCTGGCAAGCTTGAACAGCTACAAGAAGTACTTAAAGAATTTGATAAATACCAAAATGCAATCTTAGTTGGAGATTTTAATAGCACACCGGACACTCTACTATTAAAAAATTATTTGGCGTCAAACGATGCAACGGATGCGATATTTCAAAGTAATATTGATGATCAAGATCCACAAAGAATCGATTGGATTATCACCAAAGGCTGGGAAATTAAATCTGGAAGAAAGATAGACAAAGGTATATCCGATCACCCTTACTATGAAATCAGCCTTGAACTTATTTAACCTTGTTTAATACTTTATCCTTGCAAAATCAGACATAGAAGGCTTAAATGGTTTTCCGATGTTTCGTGTTGGGGCTCGGGTAATTAAAACACTAAAATAAAATAAACTAAACGGGAGCTTTACTATGTTTCAAGAATTCAAAGATTTTGCAATGAAAGGTAATTTTGTTGATATGGCTATCGGTATCGTAATCGGTGCCGCATTCAGCACGATCGTTAAGTCATTTGTCGATGACATTGTCATGCCGGTTGTTGGCATGTTGACGGGTGGTGTAGATTTTTCAAATATGCACGCTGTGATCAAAAACCCAGTTGAGGGTGCAACTTATGCGACGATTGAAGCGGCTAAAGAAGCAGGCGCCGTGACCATCAATTATGGTTTATTCATCAATGCCATATTAACTTTCACTATTGTAGCATTTGTCTTATTTATGGTTATCAAAGGCATGAACGCTGCGAAAAAAGCTGAAGAAGAAGCACCTACTGAGCCTTCAGATGAAGTTAAATTGTTGTCTGAAATTCGTGATTCGCTAAAAAAATAAGCGAACATCACTATAAAAAAAGAGGCCGCACTGCGGCCTCTTTTTTTATAGTGATGTTCGACTACTTAATTGTTGATCAGCCATCAAAGTTCCAATTTGATTAGTTTCCAAAAATGAAAACCCTCGATTTGCCATAGCTATCGCTGACTCCACATCATCCAAATTATAAATAGCCCATTGCCAACTGCCAGTCCATATATCGTTGTCGTCCTCTGGCAAAAAGTTTTTATCGCAAAAAATAAAGTCAGGCTCTAATTTTTCAAGTATTTTTTTATTCGCCTCCTCCCACTTAGGTAAGACCCACCCTACACAGGAACAGACCGTATGGTACGGCCTTCATATTGACCAGACGTCTCGATAAGGCCGACGGGGTTAAAGCCCATATG
>JALZWI010000094.1 GCA_023299895.1 Arenicella sp.
CATCATTGGTGTTTCAACTTCCAAGTAATCTTTTTCAATAAGAAATTGGCGGATAAAAACTACAATTTTTGAGCGAGTTTTAAACACATCCCTACTCTTTTCATTCATGATTAAATCAACATAACGTTGTCGATACGACATTTCTTTGTCCGTTAAACCATGAAATTTTTCTGGCAATGGGCGCAGAGATTTTACCAACAACTCAATCGAGCCAACTTTTACGCTGAGTTCACCTTTATTAGTTTTAAACAGAATTCCTTTGACGCCAACGATATCGCCTATGTCCCATTTTTTGAACTCTTCATTATAAAAACCTTCAGGTAATGCATCGCGTTGTAAGTAAATTTGCATTTTAGCGGTTCGATCTTGCACATGAGCAAAACTGGCTTTACCCATAATTCGGCGAGTCATCAAGCGGCCCGCGATAGCAACTTCAACTGCCGCTTCTTCTAAAGGTTCTTTTTCTAACGCCTCATAGCTATCGATTAAATCTTGCGCGAGATTTTCTGGACGAAAAGCATTTGGGTATGCCTGACCATTACTTCGCCAAAGGTCTAATTTCTCCCGGCGTTGACGAACTAATTCATTTTCATCAACCGTAGTATCAGAACCATTACCGTTATTTATATTATCTTTGCTCACTGTTTTCTTCTATTTTATTTCGTGTGTGTCTATAAGCCTTGCTTGAGGCTTGCTTCGATAAACTGGTTCAGATCACCATCGAGAACGGCTTGTGTGTTTCCTGTCTCAACGTTGGTCCGTAAATCTTTAATACGCGATTGATCCAACACATAAGAGCGAATCTGAGAGCCCCAACCAATATCGGATTTTTCATCTTCAACAGCTTGCTGCTCAGATCGACGCTGCTGCATTTCATGTTCATACAGTCGCGCTTTGAGCATTGACATTGCGGCATCTCTATTGCGATGTTGCGATCGATCACTTTGACATTGTACGACAATCCCTGTTGGTTCATGTGTAATTCGAACCGCCGAATCAGTTTTGTTGATGTGCTGCCCGCCCGAACCACTGGCTCGGTAGGTATCAGTACGTAAATCAGCCGGATTAATCTCAATTTCGACATTATTATCAATTTCGGGGTAAGCAAAAAGTGATGCGAATGAGGTATGTCGACGACTACCTGAATCAAAAGGCGATTTACGTACTAAACGATGTACACCTGTCTCAGTACGCAAAAAACCGAAAGCATAATCACCGCTTATTTTGACAGTGGCACTTTTAATACCAGCCACTTCACCTTCTGACAGTTCGATCATTTCGGTTTTAAAACCATTCGACTCAGCCCAACGTAAATACATGCGTAAAATCATATTGGCCCAATCTTGAGCTTCAGTGCCACCTGAGCCAGATTGTATATCAATATAGGCGTTATTAGCATCCATCGGCCCAGAGAACATGCGTTGAAATTCAAGAGCGGCAATGCCAGATTCAATACTAGTTAGATCATCTTGAATCGAATCAACTAAATCTTGATCTTCTTCTTCGGCAGCCAATTCAAGCATATCTATGCAGTCAATAATTGAACTCTTGGCACTACTTAATGTCTCAACTACTTTTTCTAGTGCTGCTTTTTCCTGACCTAATTTTTGTGCAACGGCTGGTTCATCCCAAATAGTGGGGTCTTCCATTTGGCGTAACACTTCTTCTAAACGTTCTACCTTGGTATCAAAGTCAAAGATACCCCCTAAGCGAGCTGGAACGCTGCTCTAGGTCTTTGCTTTTTTCAATTAAGGGGTTTATTTCCATAGTGCGATTTTAATAGTACTATTTAATACTTGATACTGAAGTGCAAAAGCGAACCATACCGCAAATAGGTATTACTGAAAACCTTTAATATTGGCTATCTTGCAGTCAAATTAATTTGTAGTAATTAAAGCTTGAACACTGGCTATCGTTCTCAGCCACGGACCATGTTCTTTTAATTCAACAGATAAATTATCGCGTGCCTGCTCAGCGTCTTCTTTAGATTGATATGAACCGTAGATAAGCTTATAAAAAACGCCAGATTCGCTAGTTTCAATAAAATACGAGGCCAAATCATTTAAACCATGACGATCAATGAATTCATGAACTTTGCTCTGATCTTTAAAGGCGAGTATTTGGATTGTCCAGTTTGTTGGTCGCTTGTTTGCAATCCACTCCTCGGTCAAGTAAATCGACTCAGTCGACGTTAGGTTGTTATCTCTTGCTTGTCCATTAAGTTGCCCCTTAAGCACTGACTTTTTTGATTCAGTACCGGTTAATTCGACAAATAGTTCTTGAGCAGGTGCAAACCCATTGCCAGCTGCACGCTCTAATAAAGCTAATACATACTCTGAATCAGTTTCAACTAACGAACCTTCAGCCATTTTAAGTTTAGCCAAATGAAAATCAGCAGCGACATATCCATGTTTACCTGCAAGTCGAAACCAAGTTTCAGCTTTTTCAATATCAGCATCAGAGATTTTATCTTGCTGGTGCAATAAACCAATATTAAACATTGACTTAGCGTGATTTTTTTTAGCCGCATTAAGCCAATAAACCTGAGAACGTTCAAAGTCACCGTCCATATAAGCTCGCATTCCTTGTGAGTACTCGTTATCGATCTGACCATTAGCAAAAGTTAGTTGTGCACACAGTAATACGAATAGCAAAAACGTTAATTTTGCTAAACCAAACTTAAAACAGCTTTTCTTATTATTAATCAATTAGTTATCTATTTTAAAAACCGATAATATATAGCATTAAAAAAGGCCAGCTTAGCCGGCCTTTTTTAATTACGTACATAGGGGCTTTACAAATTATAGCCCGTTTCTCCATGCTGAGCCAGATCAAGACCTTGTTGTTCTGTTTCTGCATCAACCCGCAGTGGTACAAAGATACTAATCAATTTCAGTAAAATATAAGAAACAACGGCTGTATAAACAAATGTGGCAACCACGCCGATCACTTGCACCATCATTTGACTGCTTAGATTCATACCATCAGCATAGCCTGCACCACCCCATTGTGAACCAATAAAGACAGCGGCAAGCAGAGTACCTAGAATTCCGCCAACACCATGCACTGGGAAAACATCTAAAGAATCATCAATTTTAAATTTTGATTTAATCGCTTGTGTCGCAAAATAACAAACCACACCAGCAGACAAACCAATTAGTACGCCACCAATAGGCCCTACGAAACCTGATGCCGGGGTAATCGTACCCAAACCAGCCACCATACCGGTAACGATGCCTAGAACACTTGGCTTACCATAACGTACCCATTCAATAGTCATCCAAGCAACTGAGCCTGCTGCGGCACTTAAGTGCGTTACTAAAATCGCCATACCAGCGCCGCCATCTGCCGCTAGCTGTGATCCACCATTAAAACCAAACCAACCAAACCAAAGTAGGCCAGCGCCAGTAACCGTAACACCTAAGTTATGTGGTGGCATTGCTTTTTCAGGAAAACCATTGCGTTTTCCTATTACTAAGGCAACAACTAAAGCACTGACACCGGCAGTAATATGTACTACTGTGCCTCCAGCAAAATCGAGCAGGCCCATTTGACCTAACCAGCCACCACCCCAAACCCAATGACATATTGGTATATAAACCAATAATGACCATAGAATCGAGTAAATAAACATCGCGCTAAAATTAACACGTTCAGCAAAACCACCAACAAATAAAGCCGGTGTGATCATAATGAAGGTCATCTGAAAGACGACAAAAACAGATTCTGGGATCGTGCCGCTGACAGAGTCGAAAGTAACTCCATTTAAGAATGCTTTATCTAAGTTACCAATAAACTTACCGTCACCACTGAATGCAAGACTGTAACCAACCACAAACCAAAGCAGGGACATAACGCAGGCAATGGTAAAACACTGCATTAAAATGGAAAGAACATTACGTGACCTAACTAGACCGCCATAAAATAGCGATAACCCTGGCAATGTCATGAGCAATACTAATGCAGATGCGCTAAGCATCCATGCAGTATCGCCAGAATTAATTTCATTAGCGTGTGCCAGCGATGGCAACAACAATACAACTAACAACGTTGTTAGCGGCTTGCATATTTTCATAATTTTCACCTTTTAATTTTTATTAGTCTTATTTTCTTCGATTTATATGAGTAATTATAAAAAAGGTTTAGTGCCGTCAGCACTAAACTCATTGTTCTATAGAGTTTATTTAAAATTTAATTAGAGTGCTTCGTCGCCTGTCTCGCCAGTACGAATTCGTACCACTTGTGCTAGATCAGTTACAAAAATTTTACCGTCGCCTACTTTATTACCACGTGCTGATTCAGCAATTGCCTCAGTTACCTTGTCAACCACATCATCAGCAACGGCGACTTCAATTTTTGTTTTAGGAATAAAATCAATCGCATATTCCGCGCCACGATAAACTTCGGTATGACCTTTTTGGCGACCAAAACCTTTTACCTCTGATACGGTCATCCCCATTACGCCAATATTTGCTAGCGCATCTTTGACATCATCCAATTTAAATGGGCGAATAATTGCTGTTATTAACTTCATTTTGTTCTCCTGTAATTTTACTTGCTGTTATTTTTAGACCGCTAAATAGTAATCAATCAATCGCTACAGAGCAAGACGTTCTCTAGCTGCTGTATATTCATCTTGGAGTTGCGAAACCTTATCGGCAATCGTGAGCACTTGATCAACCGCGCCTATTCCCTGTCCACAACCCCAGATATCCTTCCAAGCCTTAGTATCGGTATCTCCATTGGTTATTTTTTGCATAGCACTGATATCGCCATCGGGTAAATTATCTGGGTCTAATCCAGCAGCTTGAATACTCGCTTTTAAATAATTACCTGAAACACCCGTAAAATAATCAGAATAAACAATGTCATCGGCTTTACTATCAAGCACCATTTGTTTGTAGGCATCCACCGCATTAGCCTCTTGAGTCGCTATAAAAGAAGATCCTATATAGGCAAAGTCTGCGCCGATCGCTTGGGCTGCTAAGACCGCATCACCCGTTGCGATTGAGCCTGATAAGGCTAACGGGCCATCAAACCACTCTCGAATCTCTTGGATTAAAGCGAACGGGCTTAATTTTCCGGCGTGCCCGCCAGCACCTGCAGCAACGGCAATTAAACCATCCGCGCCTTTCTCAATGGCTTTTTT
>JALZWI010000095.1 GCA_023299895.1 Arenicella sp.
TCGTTATTGGATTACGCTGATGAAAAGGGCATGTTGTTAACCGCTGAAGTGCCAGTCTGGGGCAATGGTGCTAACCTATCTACTGCTAATGGTGCTCAAATATATACAGATATTGATGAGTTGCTGCAACGAGATTGGAACCATACATCTATTTTTGCATGGTCAGTAGCCAATGAAATTCGAAGTGATACTAATGCGGGTAGAAACTTTGTTAGCACAATGAAGGATTACATTCTAACTGAGCACGATTCGACACGATTTGTGACGTTTTCAACAAATAAGAATGTTACAACGACTGAAGCGTCACAGTTTAGTGATTTTGTTAGTCGAAACAGTTACCAAAATTGGATCACTAACTCTGCTAGGGCGAATCAATCATTCCCAAATAAACCTCTTTATATATCTGAATACAGTCCTGACGGTTTTAGCTTTCCGACGTCTAGAGAGCGATTAAATCACACCACGGGTGCTGTTAATATATATGAAGATTATGCAGAGCAGCCTTGGGTTTTTGGTACCTCTGTTTGGTCATATAATGATTATCGTTCGACCTTTAGTGGAACTTCCGTGAATGCAACACGAGGTTGGGGGCTACAGAACCAATGGGGGAGTTTGAAAGAGGCTTATTTTCAGATGCAAAAAGTAGCGTCACCTATTAACGACTTATCAGTAACACCCTCGCCTGAAGGTACCGGAGTGTCATTTTCCGCAAAAACAATGGTCGAGCTTCCAGTGTATACTCTAAGAGATTACAAAGTTGTAGTTCAAGGCGTTGATCAAGAAGGTAGTGTGGTTGGCGGAGGTGTCTTCGACTTGCAAGACATTAGTCCTCAAGGAGGTGGTTTTGACTTTCAGTTAAACTGGAACAAAGCTGGTTTGAGTATAGTCGAAGAACGCGCGAGTTTAGTGACGCCGACAGGCTACGAAGTTGATGTGTCGCAAACGGCACTAGCTGCTCCAAAACAGTTGACTGCTGAGCAAGTTATATCTAGTGGCACTTCAATAAGGGTTGTGTTTGAGCCTGTGGCCGGCGCAACATCGTATGAGCTTAGCGTTGACGGTACCAATATTAGTACCAGCACCAAGCTGGAGAATTTCCTTGATGTGTCAGGCTTAACTACAAACAGATCTTACACTTTAAGACTCAAAGCTATCAATTCACAGGGTGAATCAGTTACAACAGTAAACGCAAGCACTCTCAATTCTACTGTTGATATGGCACCTGTAATGCAATCAGCAACACCAATTTTGGGTGGTGTAATGGTTGGTTACATCGTCGGGGGATCACAAGTTTCATGGGATGTGGAAGTTCAAAGAGTCTCGAATAACAATGTCGTTAAATCATACAATACCTCGGTTAAAGGCGCATCGCGAGTTACCGGTCTAGTCGCAAATGTCGACCATAGGGTGCGAGTCAGAGGTGTTTTCGCGTCTGGCAGTAACACTGTTTGGTCACAATGGCTGACCTTTACGCCAATTAATCAATCTAGCAAGCCTAACCGCCCTGTATTCAATGGCGTTGTTGCGGGCGAGAACTCCATTGCGGCAAGCATTAAACCTCACCCACAGGCTGAGTATTACGTAGTCAGAATTGCTAGAGGGAATAATGTTATTACGCAACGAGTAGATCTGGCGGCGGTCGATAATTTAGTGGTTGATGGGCTTGCTAATAATACAGAGTACACTGTAGGAGTGCGTGTATACACTTCTACTGGTTTTTCGTTCTATAGTCCGCTTATCAAGGTAATTACATCAACACCAGATCTTGAATCATCGAGTCGAATCGAAATTATTGCCGATAACTCAGACAGTGAAACTCAAATATCGGGTAACTGGTCAACGAGCACCTTTAGCGCTGAACGAATTGGGTCGAATTATCTACACGATCGTGATAATGGTAAGGGGAACAAAAGTGTCACCTTTAACCCTGTAGTGACGCAATCAGGAGATTACACGGTCTACGCGTACTGGAACTCCAGCCCTGACAGAGCTAATAATGTGCCAATTTCAATTACGCATTCTGGTGGAACCGACATGGTGACCGTCGATCAGACTAAAGATGGAGGGGTATGGTTTGAACTTGGTCGTTATAATTTTTCATCAGATGGCAGCGCTAGCATAACTGTATCCAATTCAGGCACCTCTGATACCGTTGTCGTCGATGCGATTCGACTGGCATCTTCTCCTGAAACAAGCGAAGGTGGACACACGCTTGTTCTTGATAACACAGACAGCGACACACAACTGATTGGTTCTTGGAACACGAGCGCGTTCAGCAGTGACCGAATAGGAGTGAATTATTTGCACGATAATAACGACAGCAAGGGTAGTAAGTCTGTTATCTATAACCCAGTCATTCCTGAGACAGGCAGCTATACAGTGGCGCTTTATTGGAATAGTAGCGAGGACCGAGCTACTAACGTGCCTGTTACTATTGCCCACGATGATGGGTCAACCACAGTGCAGGTTAATCAAAAAGAACCAGGTGGGCAATGGGTAGATGTGGGTAGTTTTGATTTCTCACAAGGTTCAGGGTCGAGTGTGACTATTTCCAACGCAGGCACGTCTTCCTTTGTGATTGCAGATGCGGTCAGGTTTACTTCTGACTTTGGAAATGGTGGTTTGTATGAATTGCGAACTCGACATAATAAATGCTTAGGTGTCAGCTCTGGTTTAAACAATGCAAACTTACGACAAGTGACTTGTATTGGCAGCGATTTTCAGAGGTTT
>JALZWI010000096.1 GCA_023299895.1 Arenicella sp.
CATTTTTTATAATGTCGCATGCAAATGCTTTTGTTTTATCTGGTTTTAGTTGGTCGAATGGTCAAACAACTTTTTTGACATCGCCGCATAGCGCTTTAGGCAGTGGTTTAAACAGCACCCAATTAACAACCGCATTCACCGAAGCCTTAGACCAATGGTCTAACCAGACAGAATTTAATTTTCAAGCGACGAGTGGTTCTGCTGACCCTTGTAATTCAAATACAAATAGCTACACCTTTGCCTCGAATAATTGCGGGGGTGTATTTGGCTCTACCACGCTTGCTATTGCCACCACTTTTTTTACTTCTAATGGCACAGCAACTCGAACTCACATTGTTTTTAATTCAAATGCGAACTGGAATATTACTGGCGTTACGACAGGCTCAGGAACAGACTTTCGTCGGGTTGCTGTTCACGAGCTAGGGCATTCACTCGGTTTGAATCATACCGGTGTTACTCCCGCAATTATGCTGCCTTCTATTAGCAGCACTCAAGTACCACAAACCGATGATTTACTTGGAGTCGCTGCACTTTACGGAGACTTCGATAATGATGGCGTTGCTGGCATTTTTGATAACTGCCAATTTATTGCAAATCCAGATCAAGCAGACAGCGATGGCAATGGCATTGGAGATGCTTGTGATGGCTTTTGTGTGCCGATTGTAACCAGCAACAATAATGTGGCGGTGATCTGCTTATAAAGTGTCTGTTGGGTCAGTTTTCGTTAAGTAGAATTTTTTCTAACTCACTGAGTTTACTCTCGATCTCGACAAGTATCTGTTGTTTACCTTCAATCAAGTTTTGATCTTTATTTGCCCTACGTAATTTAAGTACTTCTACCCGTGCGTACAGGCTATTGCGCTTCTTTTCTAGATCCCTAATTTTTTTGGCTAATTGATCTATTTCGATCAACATTGTGATTCCAAGTTGGCTAGTTCAATCTCGTCAAAGCCAGCTTGTAAACGTGCGGCAATATTAAAAGGACCTTTCAACTCACCATGGAAATGCTTACTTATCATTTCTGTAAAGGTTTTTCTTGGCTCTAGGTTTCGTTGTTTGCATTGATAATTAAACCAGTCTGAACCAATTTTTACATGGCCAATTTCATCTTGATAGATCACTTTTAAGATGGCGATTGCGGCTTGATCATCAACGTTTTCTAACCGTTCAATCATGGCGGGAGTCACATCAAGTCCGCGCGCTTCTAATACTCGCGGTACTAAGGCCATGCGCGCCACGACATCATCGTCGGTTAGAACGGCCATTTCCCACAAACCATTGTGAGCAGGGTAATCACCATAGTCGCAATCGTTGGTATTTAAGTAGTCTCGAATCAAGCAAAAGTGACGTGCCTCGTCGGCGGCCACACTGATCCAGTCTTGATAATACTTAAGAGGCTGCTGTCTAAATCGGTAGGCTGCATCCAGTGCTAAATTAATCGCATTGAACTCAATGTGCGCAATCGCATGCATCAAAACATTACGACCAGTTTGAGCTTTAAGGCCACGCCTTTTCAGCTGTCTTGGGGCGACTAAGGCTAAATTTTGAGGTAGGCCTGGTGAATGAATAGCATGGGTAGCGATTTTATGATTAAGTTTAAAGTGACTTGATTGGTCTAAAAATAATGCAGCTATGTTTTGTGTCGCATGGCATTTTTCATCAATGTCTTGCAATAAAATAATGCGATGCAGTTCTGAAAAAAAATCCACTGTCAGCCCGCCCACTCAGCCGCTGTGCAACGTGGTAGATTATTCAGGTCACGGTAATTAACGATGTTTTTATAGCCAGCAGCAACAAAAAAATCATTCACAGGTTCCGCTTGGTTGTAGCCATGTTCAATCAAAACCTGACCGTTAGATGCTAGATGACCTGGTGCTTGCTTAATGATGTTACGTATATCGTCCAAGCCATCACCCGCACCGACTAACGCACTACTAGGCTCAAACCGTAAGTCACCTTTTTGTAAGTGCGGGTCTTGTGGCTCGATATAGGGCGGGTTACTGGCTATTAAATCAAATTTTTGTGATGCTAATTCGCTAAACCAATCGCTGCATATAAAGCTCACATTAGTGAGTTGATGAGACTGAGCATTTTGTTCAGCCACCTCTAAGGCGCTTGTTTGTGAGTCGGTTGCTAGTACAGCGGCCAGCGGTCTTTCTTTAGCAATAGAAAGCGCGATTGCACCACTGCCTGTACCGAGGTCTAACACTGTCGCTGGTGAGTCGCTTGCTAATCGTTCGAGCGCTTGTTCAACTAGAATTTCGGTATCAGGCCTTGGAATTAATACCGATTTGTTAACGGTTAAATCCAATGACCAAAATTCTTTATGCCCAGTAATATAGGCAATCGGTTGACCTTGTTGGCGTAACGCTACTAACTGATAAAAACTAATAAGGTGTTCCTTAGTAGCAACACTATCGCCATAGGCAATTAACCAAGCAAGCGGTTTGTCGATAGCATGTTGTAACATTACTTCAGCATCTATGCGCGGACTGTCTGAATGGCTATAAATAATTTTAGTCGCATCATCGATTATGGCTTGATACGTTCTGGTATTTTCTGCTTGGGACATCTATTTATTGAAACTAGCCAAAGTCAGATAATTCGGATAACAAGTTAGCTTGATGCTCAGTCGTTAACGGATCTATTACCTGTCCTAGATCCCCCGTCATAACAGTGTCTAGCTTATAAAGTGTTAAGTTGATCCGATGGTCAGTTACACGGCCTTGCGGGTAATTATAGGTGCGAATTCGCTCAGAACGGTCACCGCTGCCGACCAAGCTTTTTCGCGTTTCAGCTTGTTCAGTTGCTAGAGCTTGTCGCTCAGCATCTAAAATACGCGCTTTTAACATTGTCATCGCACGCGCTTTGTTTTTATGTTGAGAACGTTGGTCCTGACACTCAACCACCGTACCGGTCGGAATGTGCGTTAAGCGCACCGCCGAGTCGGTTTTATTAATGTGCTGTCCGCCCGAGCCCGACGCACGATACGTATCGATACGCAGGTCGCTCGGATTAATGACCATGTCATCGCCAATTTCGTCGGCCTCTGGCAGAACCGCAACGGTACAGGCAGAGGTGTGCACACGACCTTGGGTTTCAGTTTCGGGCACTCGTTGTACGCGGTGTGCGCCAGATTCAAATTTCAATTTAGAATAAGCGCCGTGACCTTCTACACGAGAAATAATCTCCTTATAACCACCATGATCGCCTTCGCTTTTGCTGAGGACTTCGACTTTCCATTTCTGTGATTCAGCGTAAGTTTGATACATCTTAAACAAGTCGCCAGAGAAAATTGCGGCCTCATCGCCACCAGTACCTGCGCGAATTTCCAAAAAGATATTATTGTCATCGTTCGGGTCTTTAGGCAGCAATAGTTTTTGCAAGCCTTCTAACAGCTGTTCCTGACGAGCTTTGATTTGTGATAACTCATCGTGCGCCATTTTACGCATTTCTTTGTCATCTTCGTCCATCATCATTTGCGCGGCTTGCGCATCTTCTTCAAGGCCTCTGTATTCCAAGTAATTATCAATAATAGGGCCTATTTCAGACAGCTCGATACTTAATTTACGAAACTGATTTTGGTCTTTTTGTGTCTCAGGCTCAGACACTAACGCGTTCAGTTCTTCCTGGCGGTCAACTAAGTTTTCAAGTTTTAGGCGGATGGAGTCTTTCAATGGTCTGCGCTCTTCTCTTTGAGAATATTATTGTTGTATAAATTTGTTGGTGTCTGGCGCTTATTTAATCAGAGCCTTTAGCTTGTTAAGAGCCTTTAGCCTTACTCTAAGTCAAACAACTGCCGTGTTGCCAGCAACAAGGCTTCATCATGATTGCGACGCAGAGACTCGGTGGGATTATGCATGAACTTCTGTGACAGCGCATGGGCAAATTGTTGCAGTACCAGTTCAGGGTCGTCACCGGCGAGTAAACGTTTTTTTGCTGTGACTAATTCTTTTTGAGTAATTGACTGAGTTTGATCTCGCAGATCTCGAATCGTCGGGATCGATTGAAGATTATTAAACCAATGCATAAATTGTAAAGTTTGATCTTCTACAATTTTTTCAGCTTCAATCGCGGCATTTTTCCGTGATTGAAGGTTTTCAGTGACAACTTGTTGCATGTCATCAACCGTGTATAGATAAACATTATTAACCTCAGCAACTTGCGGTTCCACATCGCGCGGTATCGCTAAATCGACAATAAACATGGGTTTGTTTTTGCGCTGTTTTAAGGCGCTTTCGATAGCCCCTTTACCTAAAATTGGTAGCGTGCTGGCGGTTGAGCTGAACACCATATCAGCTTCCGGCAAACGCTCACTTAATTCATGCAATGAAATGGCTTGGGCGCCAAATTCTTTTGCCAGTCCTTCTGCGCGTGACAAAGTGCGGTTTGCCACAATAATATTACGCACACCTTGGCTGTAAAGATGCCGGCAGGCTAGTTCAATCGTTTCACCCGCGCCAATTAATAGCACCGTCTGATCGGCGATTGATGAGAAGATTTGCTTTGACAATGCAACCGCCGCATAAGCGACCGAGACAGCATGGCTACCAATGCTGGTATTACTGCGAACTTCTTTAGCAACTGAAAACGTATGCTGAAATAAACGGTTAAGCACCTTGCCAGTATTACCATTTTTATGAGCAGTGGCAAAAGCGCTTTTCATCTGGCCTAAAATTTGCGGTTCGCCAATCACCATCGAGTCCAAACCTGAAGCAACTCTGAACGCATGTTTTACAGCTTGCTGATTCGGCAGAGCATATAAATAGGGTGAGACTTCTTGTTTGTCTAGCTGGTGAAAATCACATAACCAATCGCTTACTACATCGACTTGACCATCTAAAATTTGGCAGTAGACTTCGGTGCGGTTACAGGTTGAGAGTATGGTCGCTTCTTCAATGCTTGAACATTTAGCAATATCTCGTAAGGCATCGTCTAGGTGATCGGCAGCCACAGCCGCGCGTTCGCGTATCGCGACCGGTGCAGTATTGTGATTTAGTCCGAGTGATAGAACGTGCATGTGCAGTCTTGGCTGAAAAAATTATCGCTATTTTAACTGTTTTTGTAGAGCTTCTTACAGTTTATAGACCGAAAAAGGTATTAATTACTAACGAGTTAAGAAAACAGTTCAGGCGACTTATCTGTTTCAGAGGCGCGTATTAACGGCGTTATTTGATTTTTCCAGATTAGCAGCGCTATCAACAGTATAATTATCGCGACTATTGTGAAGCCCCATTGCTGATTATTTGCCCAACGCAGTGCAGTCAAAATAGTCTGTAATGAACCAAATACGATAAAGATCA
>JALZWI010000097.1 GCA_023299895.1 Arenicella sp.
TTTGGGTGCTTAGCTCAGTTGGTAGAGCATCGCCCTTACAAGGCGAGGGTCAGAGGTTCAAATCCTCTAGCACCCACCATTTTCTTAAATGGTTTTATAGAAGTGACATTTTATAAAATGCAGTAAGTAGGTAAAAAGTGGAGCGGTAGTTCAGTTGGTTAGAATACCGGCCTGTCACGCCGGGGGTCGCGGGTTCGAGTCCCGTCCGCTCCGCCATTTACTACTCTTATTGTATTGAGAGTACTGCTTAAGAGAATATGTAATCCAAATAAAAAGACGAGCCTAGAGCTCGTCTTTTTATTTGCCTGTTGGTTTGTTTAGTTACTCACTCAACTAGCTTACCTTCATTATCTAGAATAACGATTTTACCTAGATTAGTGTCTCTTAACGCTTGCTCGACCTTATCGCGGTCACCCACCACTAGCCACAACATCTTATTCGGTGTGATGTACTTCTTAGCAGCTTGATTTACTTGTACCAGATCAATGGTGTTAAGTTCTTTGACGTACTTATCCCAATAGTCATCTTCTAAATTATATCGCACCATGCTGCCAATATCCGATTGCACAGCGCCAGCTGTTTCCCAACGGCCTGGCAGTGTGAGAATCGTTTTATCTAATGCAGTAGCAAGTTCAGCTTCAGTAACAGGCTCGTTGTCGATGATCATGTTTAACTCTTTGTGTACTTCTAATAAAGATTCTGCAGTTTTGTCTGTTTGTACAGATGCTTGCACTAGAAATGGCCGCTGGGCTTGGGTATTTTGAATAGCACTGCGAGCGCCATAAGCCCAACCTTTGTCTTCGCGCAAATTCATGTTGATACGTGAGCTAAAGCTGCCGCCAAGAGATTGATTCAGTAGCTCTAAAGGCAACTCGTCTTTAGTGCCGTATTGCGGCATCATCTTTGCAGCAATAATGGCGGATTGCTCTGAATCAGGGCGATCGACTAAATAAATGACACTTTCATTTATAGCATCAACACTTGAGATATTTTTACTTGGCACTTGTTTGTTGGGCATTTTTGCAAAAGCCGCTTCGAGCTTGCTCTCAATCTCTGGCAGGCTTATATCACCAACAATGATTAAAGTTGCGTTGTTAGCATTAAACCAGCGTTGGTGGTATTCACGCAGGTCAGTATCACTGATGCTGGCAACGGTATCTTCATAGCCAGAACCTGAAAAAGGCGCTGAGTAGGCGTGATCTTTGCCATACAGCAAAGAGGGCAGTAGACGGAAGCCTACCCCGAACGGTGATGATTTTTCTTGCGCAATGCCATTTAATTGCTCTGCTTTTAATCGCTCTAATTGACTCTCAGGAAACGTTGGTTGCAGAACGACCTCGGCAAAAATATTCAATGACTCATCTAAGTTCTCATGTAATGTATTGAGGCTAATTGTTGAAGAGTCAAGTCCGGCGCCGGATGATAAGTAGGTGCCTAACTGAGTTAATTTAGTGCTGATTTCCAAGCCATCCATTGACTTTGTGCCTTCATCTAGCATTTGCATTGTCAGGTTCGCGACGCCAGCTTTGTCTTTGCTGTCAGTTGCAAAACCTGCATTGATTATCATGCTCATTCTGACTACCGGAACCGCTGAGCGTTCAGCCAAAATAACGTTTAAGCCATTACTTAGGGTTGTTTTGTGTAATTGATCAAAGTTAACAGTTGGCGCTGTGCCAACATTGGGTAGTCCTTCGCTGCGATCTATTTCAGTGTCTTTGCTAGAATAATTTTCATAAGGCAATACACGCAATACATATTCACCATCACTTAGCCAGTCTTTAGTGGCCTGAGTAATTTGTTTTGCACTAGCAGCCTCAATTCGTTCTAGATTGTTTAAATAATAGTTAGGGTCACCTCTGAAGACTTGGTTTTTAGCAAGTAGATCAGATTTGCCACTAATTCTCTCTAGGCCCCGAATGAAACCAGCACGAAAACCTATTTTGACGCGAGCTAACTCTTCCTGTGTTGGTCCTTTATCAATAAATTTTGCCAACTCTTCGTCAATCGCTTGCTCTATGTAGTCCATGTCTTTGGAGTCAAGCGGAGAAGCGACAATGCCAAACAGTCCACCTATTTCAGAGTTAAATGAAAATGCACTAACATCAGAGGCAACTCTTTCTTCATAAACTAAACGGTTATATAGGCGTGATTTTTTATCCGAAGATAGCACTGATGAGGCAAGTTTTAAATAATCAGCTTCTGGGCTGCCCCATTCAGGTATGTTCCAGATTTTATATACGCGCGCTTGTGGAACGCGGTCATACATTGTTTGGGTGTGCTTACCAGACCGTTTAGCAATCCAGCTGGTTTGCTTTACTTGCGGTGGGCCGGCATCAATATGGCCAAAGTATTTATCGACAAGTACTTTAACATTGTCTGCTTCGACATCACCAGAAATCACTAGGGTGGCATTTGCTGCGCCGTATTTTTGGTTAAACCATTCATGCACATCTTCGATTGACGCAGCATTCAAATCTTCCATCGAACCAATTACACTCCATGAATATGGATGACCGGCCGGATACACGTTTTCTAAAATACTATCGAATACCTTACCATAGGGTTGATTTTCACCTTGCCGTTTTTCATTTTGTACGACGGCGCGTTGTTCATCGAGTTTGGCTAGATCGATAGCGCCCAATAAATGCCCCATACGATCGGATTCAAGCCAAAGTGTCATTTCTAAGGCGTTTTTAGGGACTACTTCATAGTAATTGGTTCTGTCTTGGTTGGTTGTACCATTAATGCCAGTACCGCCGACACTATCAAATGCTTTAAACCAATCATCATTATAGTTCTCAGAACCGTTGAACATAAGGTGTTCGAATAAATGAGCAAACCCAGTCCGACCGACTTTTTCATCTTTAGAGCCAACGTGGTACCAGACATTAACGGCGACGACCGGTGCTTTTTTGTCTTCGTGAACAACTAGTGTAAGGCCATTATCAAGCACATACTTTTGATAGGGAATTGCTAATTCATTGTCAGTATTTGTCTCATCTGCGCTAAATGCGGTTGAGTAAAAGACTAGGCCGAATACTAAAAAGGCTAGAGAAATTATGTTCTTCATTGATTGCATCCATCGGTAATATTGTAAAAATTTATTATAGTCTATCAAATATTCAGTTTATGTATTGAGTCTGACCTAGCAAGATAACGAGTGTTGAGTGATCGAAATTATAAAATCTAATCAATATTTGCTTAAAATGATCGAGCTAACGCTCTTTTTTGTCGACCCACACTGGACTATAATGCGCGCTTAATTAAATACAATGAATCCTAAATAATATGTTAACTGAAATTCGTGACCGTTCATCTGGTTGGTTCGCTTGGATTATTGCGGCGCTGATAATTATTCCAATGGCTTTCTGGGGAGTCCAAGAGTATGCAAGTACCGAACCGACGCCCACTCTAATTGAAGTCGGTGACCAAAAAATAACTGAAAACCAATTTCAGGCACAGCTAGCGAGAGAGCAGCAACGTCAACGTCAAGTAAGTGGTAATCAGGCAAGTAATAGTCTATTGAACAGTGCGTTCTTTAAAAAGAATGTCTTGGATCAAATGATTAATCGGTCTTTGATTAACCAAATTTCAGAAGATCAGAATTATCAAATCGGTAACACTCAATTAGTCGATTTGATTAAACAAAGCCCAATCTTTCAAGTTGATGGTAAGTTTGACCCTAATGCTTATGAACGCTATGTAGTCACTTCTCAATATTCTAAAACGCAATTCGAAAACGCGGTGCGTGATGATAACCGTGTCGGTCAAGTTCTATCAGGCTATCAAGAGTCAGCACTCGTACTTCCAGATGAAATACGAACACTGCTTGAATTGCAGGCTGAGCAACGTACTTTTGATTTAGTTGCGATTAAACAAGCAGACTATATTGAAACGGTTGACGCCAGTGATGACGAGATAGAGGCATATTATACGGAAAATGAAGATGGCTTTATGGAGTCTGAAAAAGTTTCATTAAGTTATATTGAACTTGATATAAACCAAGTGTTACTAGATGTTGAAGTTAACGAAGATGAGTTGTTAGCGATTTATGAACAAAATGTCGAAAGTTATATCTCAACAGAGACGCGTGATACACGACACATTCTATTAAGTACTGACGGCGACAATGATGATGA
>JALZWI010000098.1 GCA_023299895.1 Arenicella sp.
GTAATGGTGTTGTCGTCTGTAAAAAATCCAGCTTCTAAACAGCCATTTTCACTGACTCCATTGCTAACAGAGATAACAGCATCACGCAGTGTGCACCTTGTCCCATCATCCAAATGAGAAGTAACTTCGATAGTTGCTGCATTACTTGTAGCAGACACGCCAACGCTCAGTGCAACGATGCTGCATTTGACGGCAGTCGCTACCTTAGTCAATCTCTGATTGAATTCCTTATGATTTTGCGTACTGTGCGTACCATAAGTAGCGCAGTCTAAATTACGTTTATAATTACAATTTCTATCGGTCATTTAACCTAACCATTTTGGGAGAGCAATGTCACTTATTTCTATCTAAAACTAACAGTGCTAGATTTGCATTGCAACTGGCCGTTTGGCCCGTTCACTATTTTTAAATGCACTCTGATATGATTAGTGTCTACGACGTAAACATTTAAAAAAAAGGGTTGTATAGGCAGTGACCAGGGTAAACAAAATTCTCATAATTGATGATCATCATCTTTTTTCCGATGGTTTGGCGATGATTTTAGAGAGCAGTGGTAATTGCTTTAATGTTGATGTTAGTGATGACGCAGAATCTTTACTGCTTGATCAAAAAAATTGTCCACTTATGATTTAATTTTGATCGATCTGCACATGCCAAAATTATCCGATTTTGGATTTCTTAGTGGAGTAAAGGTGCAAGCATTGGGTGTGAACGTGGCGGTTATATCAGGATCAATTAAAAAAAATGAAATAGAGCGAGCGATTGCCTTAGGAGCGCAAGGCTATATTCTTAAAGACAGTCAGAGTGAGGAGTTCATCAAGGCTGTGCAGAAGTTGTTAGCGGGCCAACGTTTTTTGCCGATTGAATGGGTAGGTAAAGTAGATTGGAAGTTAACGTCTGATCAAAGCGTGAATAATACTTCCAGCACTTTAACTGAGCGTCAGCGGCAAGTTCTTGAGCTGATGAGAGATGGCTTACAAAACAAACAAATTGCAGTAGTGTTGGGTATTAAGCCTTAATCTGTGAAAGGTCATGTTGAGCAATTATTTAAGAAAATTGAGGTCAATAACCGTACTGCCTGTGTGCAAATAGCACAGCAAACAAAATTAATTTAATCAGCAAACTAGGCTTTGGATTTTTAACTTCAGATCATCTGGGTCGATAGGTTTATAAAGCGTATCGTATTGGTCTGCATGAGATTTGCTGATTAGATCTGACGACGTGTCGCCAGTTACCAGTAGCGCTGGTATCTCGATGTTGTATTCGTCGCGAATCGCATCAATTGCTTGTATGCCGGTTAGTTCGTTACGCAACCTCAGATCGCTGATAATAAGGTCAGGAATCTTAGGTTGTTGAAGTAGTTTTTCGAGTGCTAATTGGGCCGATTCTGCAGTTATTACTTCACAACCATAACTGCTGAGCAAGTAGTTCATGCCGTCAAGGATATGTTTTTCATCATCTATCACGAGGATGAATTTATCTTTAAGTAATAGGTTATTGTGTGGTTGATTTTTTTCTATCTGTGTTTCAGCTAGGGCTGCCCCTCGTTGAAGTGTTAGATAAACTTGTGTGCCAATACCTATTTGTGATTGCATATCTAGTTCGATGTCGGCAATTTCGCAAATTCGTTTTACGATTGATAGACCCAAGCCTAAGCCTTTTTCACGGTCTCGTTCTGGATTATTTAGCTGTTGGAATTCTTCAAAAATAGTCGAAATTTTATCTTCAGCTATCCCGATACCAGTATCCTCTACGGTAACTTGAATTGAATCATTAGACATATCCTTGCTGGTAATCGTTATTTGGCCTGAGTTGGTATATTTAACCGCGTTATCGAGTAAATTATTTAGAATTCGATACAGTAGTATTGGGTCAACGTAAGCAGTTGTATGAATAGATGATACTGCTTGTATGGTTAGTTTTTTTCTATTGTGTCGATATTCTTCATGGAGCTGATCTAGTATTTGCTTAACCGCAACGTGTTGGGGTTTATTTTCTATATTGTCAGCGTCAAGCCGGGAAATATCCAGTAATGCATGTAGCATTCCATTTATACCGTTTAAAGATTGCCGTATCTTAGCTAATATTTCATTACCTTTTTCGGTGCTTTGGAGGGGTTTTAATGCATCAGTAAATAAGCTAATTGCGTTTAAAGGCTGACGTAAATCATGGCTCGCTGAAGCAAAAAATTTGTCTTTAGACGTGATGGCTTTTTCTATTATCGTTTTTTTCCCAGCCAACTCTTTGATTAATATTTCATTATTGTATTGGTTTTCGACAGATTTAATAAATTGCTTATGCATGTTATGTGATACATGCGTCAGCATCAAAATATAAAAAACACATAATCCTGCAATTGTGTTGTTTAAGCTTCCGCCTTCGTATAAGAGTCGGGTTATAAAAGGAATAGAAATGCCAACTGCAAAAGCAATAAAAGAATATTTATATGAAGAATTAACAGCTAACGCGCCAGATATGTATCCCGCGTAGAGTGCGACGATAAAAACAATAAACAAGGTGTTGTCTGAGATAAAAAATAAGGCTGGTGCTAGGCCCCAATAGAAACTAGTGGCAAAGGCACCAGTAATATTTGTTATGGCCCATTTTTTTTTGCTGTAGAACGACTTACTTGGTGATAATGATTTTTGTAAAAAAAAGAATACAGTCGACAATAATAAAGAGCCCAAGTACCAAATAATTAGTGAGTCATGCGGGACTAATTTCCATATTAAGAAAATTGTTATTGATGCATGGCCAATATGTGAAATCAGCCTTACTAATGCATGATCAGATGAATTTTTGGCTCGTTCTTTATATAGATATAAATTGAAATCTGACTTCATTTTTTGAATAAATTGATTTTTTAGTCGAATTGCCAAATGTTTTAGTAAATGTGAAGACGGGTGATTAGTATCAAAATATTATAGGTTAAACAAAGCAGGCATGAAAAGAATGCTCATCAAGTAACACCTCTTAATTTTAGTGAAAATGATTATAAATATGCTATCAAATAGTAGTGGAGAATTGCCAATCTCAAGTTGATGTAAGTAAACCGTTACTTATAGACTATTACACTGACATTTTATGTGTCTGCTTGAATTGCATAAAAACGCATTGATGGTTTGAATTAAGTATAAGTGAATCGTATTGAATACGATTATCACCACGTTATTACTTTTGGTGATGTTGATACTAAAATGAAGACAGATGGCGAGAAAAATCTGGGTATTTAGTTTTTGTTGTTGATGCCTTGGATATTAGCAAGTTTGATGTATTTGATTCTACAATCAACTCAAAGGGACTGAGTGAGAATGATGGTATAAAAAGTATCGAAGTCGGATCATCCATGAAAAAAATTAACAACCCTGCTGACGAAGACAGTTGTTGCTAGGTTAATGTATAAAAGCCTCAAATCTCTTT
>JALZWI010000099.1 GCA_023299895.1 Arenicella sp.
CTTGGCATAGGTTCAGAATCAGGTATCGAAGGTTGGGCAGTTGGCGCTTTTGTAATGGCTTTTGTATTAGCGATAGTTGCTTTAGTAGGGTTGTTTGTCATAACACCATTGGTGAGTCGGTGGTGCAATACTCGTTTTCAAAACAGCATTAAAAAGCAGTCCATATTGGGTAAGCTACTCAAGCTGTTGGATGAATTTAGTCAAAGTTTGCTGATGGTTAGACAGGCAGGGCAAAGGACGCAACTGGTGATCTTGTCATTTCTAATTCGGGTATTGAAATACTTGGGGCTATTTTTATTATTTCGTGCGGTGGCTTTGCCTAGCTTTCAGGTATTAGCTGAGCTGCCTTTAGAAAAAATAGTTAGTGCATTAATTGGTGGTGAAATTGGTGCTAGTTTACCCATTCCTACCTTCATGAGTTTTGGCGCCTATGAAGCAGGTAGTGCCTTTGTGTTTCAATTGCTTGGAGTTGGAGAGCAAGCTGCCGTCGTCGTTACTATGCTGTGTGTTCATATTTGGAGTCAGTTTATGGAATATATTATTGGCACGTTATTGTTGGTGACTTTTATTTTGTTGAATCGCCGTGCTAAGCAAATTTCATCAGCTCGGCAACCACGGCGTCTAGCGGCGTTTGCGAGTTACGCCTTTGCGGGATTAGTACTCATCGCCGGTTCTTTCACTTTCGCATACCAACTGTGGGCAGCGAGTAAGCTCGGAGCTCTGTCCGCACCCGCAGCTGGACAAATATCAGCTGACGCTGATGAATGGCGAGAACTATCCAAACAACACGTAAGCAATTTAAAAGGCTTTGTCGTCTTTAGCTCTAACCGAGATGGTAATCATGATATTTTTAAACTTAATTTGACCAATTATGAGTTAAGTAAATTAACGACTCACCCGAACACTGAAACGTACCCGAGATTATCACCTGACGGTTCAAAATTGATCTTTGCAAGAGGTCATGAAGAATGGGTATCTCAACGTAATATAGTTGCTTGGGATATTTATGTGTTAGACCTAGCTACTATGCAAGAGCGCAAGGTTGGTAATAATGGTACTGCACCGCAATGGTTAAATGAAACAGAAATCACCTATCTGCAAGAATCGACTAAGGTTGTTAAAGTTAATACTGAAAATCTACTGACTGAAGTAATTTATGAAACGGGTGTCGGTAACCCAATGCCAGCGGGCACACCCATTCAAAACCCTGAATACAGTCCTGTTCGAGATCAATTAGTGTTTACTGGCAGGCAAAATCAAATTGGTACGAATACGGGACATTGGGGCACTGCCATCACCACAGGGAATACTCACAAGGGTGGATTTAACGGTTGTGAATTAGCATGGAACTACAGCGGAGAAAAATTGTTCCAAGTTAACCCGGGCGGCAAGTTCAATGACCTACAAATTATCAGCGTCGATCCAGACACCTTGAAATCATCCGTATTAATTGATCTAGATGGTGAATTTAGCCACGAATACTGGCCAAAAGATTCCTCCAACGGTGAATACATGGTCTTTGGTGCGAGTCGCAGTGAAAAAGAACACGAACACGATACACAAGATTATGAAATTTTTCTCTGGAAAGTCGGATCAGATCCGAGTAAGGCAACGCGATTAACGTTTCATACGGGCAATGATAATTGGCCAGATGTGTATATTGAGGACTAAACCTGAGCGTGTTTTTTTATCTCGCCAGCTACGCCTTTAAATTTGTTTTGAAGGTATCAATCGCACTAGTAACTCGTTCAAGAAGAGTTAGCTCAGAGTAGTCAGCAAACTCCCCTTCGTCAAAAAAGACACCATAACAACTCGAGCAAGACTCTAGATCAATAGTGAGTTGTGAGGAATCGACCATCTTTATCATCACTGATTGACATTCCGGGCAATCGAAATCTCGAACTAGATTAGTGTTTGATGAGGCATTTAACTTAGATCCGTCTATCTCTTTAGCGATATCTAATTTTTTAGCAACTTCATGATCAGAATCACGAAACCAAATGCCACTGCAGCCAGAGCACTTAGCGGCAGAGAAACTAAAATCTGTTAGTTCGTTCATTACGTTACTGCATTTAGGGCAATTCATGAGTTCTCCTCGGGTAAATTGTTTTGAGTGCGTTTTAGCGCATTAGTTTGATAACAGTGTTTTTATTTGTTGACGATAATCGCGTTATAGGAACATTCTAATTGTAGCTTACAAACCTGCCAAGAATAATGTTCTTCAAATTGTTTTAAGTTAGCTATTGACCTTGATTTTATTAATGCCTGATTTTTTGCTAATTCATCTAACAACTCAACTACATGGCCGGCATCTTTTGCTAATGGTGTTCCTTTAGGCAGAAATTCTATGTTGTTGAGTGTGCTGAAAGCGACAACTGGTAGGCCACAGGCTAGGTAATTAAGCATTTTGCCACTACCCTCACCAGCATTGTTATTTTTCGGGTCGATCCCAATATCGGCTAGGCAGAGAAATTCACTGAGTTGTTCAAAGTCTATTTGACCAGTAAGAGAACAAACATTTTGACATTGTTCTTGTTCTAAAAACGGCTGTAGGTTTTCAGTTGGGTAGCCGATAATCAAAAAATGTATTATCTCCGAGTTAGCTGCTTTGATGATGGTTTTCAGCTCGCTAAGACCTTTGCTTTCGAGCAACGCACCAGAGTAAACAACCAGTGTCTTATCTTTAGGTAAACTCCATTTTTTCTGTAGTTCATCTTTTCGATTTTTTGGTAGCGGTTTAGACTTATCTGCACCGTCTTGAGCCAGTGATACTTTATTGGGATTGACTGAAAAGTCTTGTTGAATTTTTTCAAGGCTGTGCTGTGACGAGCAGAGGATATGATCGGCAAACTTCATCAAGCACCATTCAAGACTTTTGATTGGCCATTTTAGATATGACTTTTTCTTGAAAGAGCCATGTGCTTCCAATTCACCGCTTAAGCTGCCTTGCATATCGCCAATGACTGGTGTCCGATGCCAGAAGAAAGCCCATTTTATCAGCAAACCAATTAATAAGCCCTCGTGTAAGTGAGCGTGGATCACCTGTGGTCGTAAACGTCGATATTCTTTAGTACACAATATTAGCAAGCGCCAATCGGCTAGTAGTTTATATTTGCTTGGGCCAGCTGCTGTTTGTGTATAGTTGGCAATGATTTTAATGCGTTTGGTGTTTATTGACGCGATATCTCGTCCATGATGATAGGTGCAAACGGTGTTCTCATAGCCTAATTCGCTTAGGCATCGCACAATGCCCTCGATGCGAATATGACAGCCACGATCTGAGAAGAAGGGTGTCGGGGCGATATGTAAAATTTTTTTAGACACCGCTTAAGCTGTCTCTCACTTGTTGCTGTTCATTAAGTGCCAGAGCAATTTGTTGATCTTTTTCATCCGCCGTCCAGTCTAGCAATTTAGCCATTAGTTCCGCGACTTTTCTGATCTCGTCATCATTGATTCCTAGCAAGCCCACTGATGTTCGTCCGAATAGAACATCACGCAATTTGACGGCTTGCTCGTGCAGGACTGCCCAATTTACTTGCCCTAAAATATCGGGCTGAGATTGGCAAACTGTTTGCATTAATTGCGGTGTTAAGCTTGCGATAAAGTCATCAATATCACTGCCGTAATTGTCGATTAAATGTAGTATGAGCGCTTCACTGAATTGATCTTTGTATTGGGTTGATTTGGCATGTCTAAATTTTTCTAGACTGCTGTATTGGCTGTTGTGCAGTTTTAGTTTGTTAATCTTGGTTACTGGCTTGCCGAGTTTTTGAGCGATTGTTTTAAGGCTTAGTGCTGATAGTTTTCGTCCCGTCGTATATTTGGCACCAAGTGCAGTAATATAGCCTTCAATTTGATCTGATTTGGCATGGTCAATAATTTGATATTCACCTGAGCCTTGATAGACCTCGCTTTGTATGTTTTCTGTCTTTAGTGGGTACAGGCCTGAGTAGCCTGAGATCAGATTATTATGACCTAGCTTAAGTTCAGGCAGCGCTTGATTAACTGCATCGAGTAGTTGTTGTACATGGCTTGCTTGGATTCTGCCATCTAACTTCGGGCTAACAACTTCATCATAGCTGGTGCCGATTAAAGAAAGGCCACGCCAAGGAATAATAAAGACGTGTCGACCCCCGCGATCTACTTTAGCGTCGCTTTGATGCTTAGTGGTAATGGCAATTGCATGGTCGGCGATTTGTGGGCAAATAATGTGCGAGCCAACAGCAAACCCAGTAATGCTGTTTTTATCTTGTAAAGAAGAATTTAGTTGGTCTATCCATGGGCCAGCGGCATTAATGACTAGACGGCTTTTTATTTCAAATGATTCACCTGAAATTTGATCGGTTGCTAATACTCCAGCCACTCGGGTATCTTGCTTAATCAGTGTTTCTGCCCGTATATAATTAAATACGGCTGAGCCATTTTGGCGAGCGGTTTGCAAAATTGCTAGTACCATACGTTCGCTGTCGTGCATATGCCGTTCATGAAACACGACCGCACCCGTATTTGATGAATCACTCATGTCGCAAATTTTATTCAGAGCTTGAGCAGAGATAAATTTGGTCGGCGCGAGTTGTTGTTCTGCTGATTGAATGATTGAGTTTTCGCCTAGGCACAAAGTACGATAAGCCAACATGCCGCAATTAAGAAATAATTTACTGCGTGCAAAGTCTTTATAAGTTGGAACTGCGAACGGCACAGATACGGATAAATGCGGTGCTGCATAAATATAATGTGCTCGTTCTAATGCAGACTCACGTACTCGAGTAAACTGCATTTGTTGTAAATAGCGTATGCCACTGTGCAATAGTTTGGACGAAGACGATGAGGTCTGAGACGCGTAGTCAGATTGCTCAATCAAGGCAGTTTTATAACCTAAATGGCTACAGTGTAAAGCCAACCAGGCACCAGAAATTCCGCCGCCAATAATTGTGACATCATAGTGTTGAGATTTTAACGGGGCAATATCTCGTTTTGTGGCTATCGAAGTCATGTGAAGGATTTAATTAAGAACTCGTTCAAAATTATAAATTCTTCTTTTTAGGTAGTTGCTAGACATTTATTCGGTAAATTGAATTTAGGGAAGTGATTATTTTGCATAATTGCCTAAAATTCACCCATATGGGTGAAGAAATAATTATTTTATCGGCCTATAGTTATATTTCCTCTTTATTGAGGAGTCGAGTCAAATGGACCCATTCATAGAATTGAGTGTTCCCCTACGGATGGGGGGTTTAGTCAATTCTACTTATTATTCTACAAACGGGCTCGGTCTCAAATAGCTTGTAAAAATCCGATTTACGAATCACTTAAGACTGAAACAGATTCAATAATCACATCTTCAACTGGTACGTCACCGAAAGGGCCGTTTTGACCTGTTTTAACTTTTTTGATTTTGTCTACAACGTTAGTACCATCAGTTACCTTGCCAAAGACTGCATAGCCCCAGCCTTGAGTAGTCGTACTTGAATGATTTAAGAAATCATTGTCATTCACATTAATGAAAAATTGTGCTGTGGCTGAGTGAGGGTCGCCAGTTCGAGCCATTGCGACTGTATATTCATCGTTTTTGAGACCGTTATTAGCTTCATTTGGGATGGGTGCATTCACCTCTTTTTGTTGCATGCCTGGCTCAAAACCACCCCCTTGAACCATAAAGTTACCGATTACACGATGAAAAATAGTACCGTTGTAATGACCGTTTTCGACATACGATAGAAAATTTTGTACGGTTACGGGTGCATTTTTAGCATCTAATTCAAGAGTAATGTCGCCGTGATTGGTTTTGATAGTGACCATGTGAGTATCCTGTTCAAGAGTGGTTGAAGTCGTAGTGTGGTTGTCTTGTGCTTGGCTGGCCGCCATGTTCAGACAAAACATAATTAATAGAGTGCTTAGGGATAAAATTCGCATATTGTCTCCAATTGAATGCCTTTTTGGCGGCAAAAGTATTTTTGAGTTAATATTATATTCGTTCTAGACAGTTTATTAGTTCTAGACAGTTTATTCGTTCTAGACAGTATATTTGTTAGTCGGATCAATTATTTCTAGGTTGGTGAGTATAACATCTAACGGCACATCCCAAAGCTCGGCCTGAATTGAATCAAGTTGTTGGAAGTCATGTGCTAGGCCGACTAGTGCGGGCTTGTCATCGTCTAGTTTATTCGCGATGGCTTTGTCATAAAAACCCGCTCCCATTCCAATACGGTTTCCCTGCTGGTCAAAGCCGACCAAAGGCATGAGAATGACATCAAACATTGCTAGCGTTAATGATTCGCCACTACCGATTGGTTCTAAAATCCCATAGCGGTTGTTGATTTTCTTTTCCTTAGAGGAAAAAAATTGCATTACCTTGTTTTGATAATCAATTATTTTCGGTAGATAAATTTCTCCAGTTAGATTGTTTGTAAGTAAGTGAGGTGATATTTCACCATTAAATGCTGAGTAACTGAGGATGTTTTTGGCATTTGACAGCTCTGCATTGAGAGCTTGGCTCGACTCGCCTGTGTCCTTGATCTGCTGTGCTGCTTTAGTTAACTCAGCCTTAGTTAGCTTACTACGCCGCTGAATCAGGGCTTGTCTGAGCGTTTTTTTGTGCAGGTTTTTGTTCTTTTTCATTCCTTTATACTAGTGAGCCATCAGCCAAATAAAGAGCCATCAGCCAAATAAAGAGCCATCAGCCAAATAAAGAGCCATCAGCCAAATAAAGAGCCATCAGCCAAATAAAGAGCCATCAGCCAAATGAAGAGCCATCAGCCAAATAAAATAAAAAGAACGTTACCCATATGTGCCGTTGGTGTTTGGTGCCTTGAACCAATGGTTCAAGTGGGAATCTATACATCGCATCAGGATCACCTTAAAAAGGTTATTCACAACAGCAATGTGGTCTGATCCCCGAGTAAAAATACTAGGTTCTAAGGGATTTGAAACACCTGACGAGCACCACAGGTAACGCCAGCATTTATTATAACGATATCTGTATGGATAGGTGTGATTAAAGACTAGTAATTTTCAGCTTCTTGCAAAACATCGTCAATTCGTGACTGCAATGAGTTTAATCGTTTCTGAATTTTTTCTTGACCTGCGGTGGTGCGCTGAAGCTTTAGTAAATCATTGGTGATGTTTAGGGCGGCCATAATCGCACAGCGTTCTGTGCCGATGATCTTGCCAGATTTTTGTATCTCTTTCATGTTGTTATCTAAGTGACGTGCTGCAGCAAGCAAGTCTTCTTGTTCATCGACAGGACAAGCGACTGACAAGTCGCGGCCCATGATTGAGATATTGACGCCTTTATTTGACATGGTTATTGAACTCAGATTATCAGTTTTAATTATTTTCTATTGATCTTCAAGCGTGCGCAATTTCTCAACGATTTTTTCCAGTCTCGAGCAAGCAAGCCGGTTTTTTTCTTTGAGTTGTGTTTTTTCAGATAATAAAGCACCTTGCTCTGTTTTTAAGGCACGGTTTTCACCAGAGAGTCTTTTGCACTCGCTGATTAATGTTTCTATTTTTTGTTCTAAACCTAGGATATTTGTTTCCATTAATTGGCCCACCATTTTTAGTTCGTCAATAGTAAGGCTTGCATTGCAAGCTCGTCAACCGTATCGCCGCTCATTTAAAGTCTAGTTTAAGTGAAATCAGTAATTTGTTTGCCGCTTTTATAACGCAATTCTGGCGCTTCAGGTAGAATAGCGTGTTAATTAACTCTATTTATTTACTTTTTCTGACATGTCAAATACTGTTGATCGTTATATCCAAGTTGAATCTAGTTTAGTTCAGTCTGCCCTTGAAATATCTGCAAGCGAGGTACACGGTACTATCGTGGGCGCGATTGCCAATCATATGAAATCTGGTCACACGCCTGATTTGCTAAGACTAATAGAACCCAATGCGGATAGTAATGACGGCCGATATGCCCAACTGAGCGAGACTCTGTACGAACTATACCGAGATAACAGTACACATTTAATAGAAGCTAAAGAAGCGTTCAGTTTATTAATGCCTGACGATGATGAGTCTATTGAAGTACGTGCTGAAGCATTAGCCAGCTGGAGTAGAGGCTATATTTTAGGCCTGCTTTATAATGAAGCTTTCAGTATTGATCAATTACCTGATAACGGTCCTGAAATTGTTCGAGATATTATGCAAATCGCAGAAGCGCAAGCAGGAGCCGACAGTGAACGAGAAGAAGATTGGGCGCTTGCAGAATTAGAAGAGTACATCAAGGTTGGTTGCCAGCTGGTTTTTGAATTTATTTACTCACAACGGGCCAGCGATGCGCCACCACTTAAACAGTAATTATAAATATGATTCATAAAATGCATGAACGTCGCCGCGCGGAATTGACCAATCAAATTGGCGAAAATGATATTGTCATTATTCCCACATCGTCGGTTAAATCACGTAACAGTGATGTTGAGTACCAATTTCGCCCAGACAGTGATTTTTACTATTTAACCGGATTTCATGAAGCACAAGCGGTTGCGGTGATGTGTCCAGGCCGTGCGCAAGGAGAGTATGTTATTTTTTGTCGTGAGCGTGATGCCTTACGAGAAATGTGGGATGGTCGACGTGCTGGCCTTGAAGGCGCTATCGAATATTTTGGTGCTGATGATGCTTTTCCGATTGAAGATATCGGTGAGATATTGCCAGGCATGATGGAAGAACGTGAGAAGGTTTATACAACGGTTGGGCGTTACCCAGAGTTTGATACTCTGATTTTGTCGTGGTTGAATAAAATTAAGAGTGATGTTCGAAGTGGCAAGCATGCACCATATGAGTTAGTTGACTTGAATCATATACTGCATGAACAACGCTTGATTAAACGTAAAGATGAAATAACTATCATGCGCAAGGCTGGCAAAATTTCGGCAGCCGGACATAAACGCGCTATGCAAGTCTGCAAGCCAGGCTTGTATGAGTATCAAGTGCAAGCCGACATGGAGTGTGAGTTTCGTAAAGCTGGGAGTCCCTATAATGCCTACCCATCGATTGTCGCTGGAGGCGAGAATGCTTGTATTTTGCACTACACAGAAAATGACCGAGTACTTAATGATGGAGACCTAATACTAATTGATGCAGGCGCAGAATTGGATTGTTACGCGGCTGATATCAGCCGCACTTTTCCCGTTAATGGTAAGTTTTCGGCAGAACAGCGAGCCCTTTATAATATTGTACTTGATGCCCAGACGGCTGCTTTTACTAAATGTTGTGTTGGGCATTCATGGAATGAGGCACATGAGGCAGCTGTAGCAATCATTGCACAAGGCTTATTGGATGAAGGGTTATTAAAAGGTAACCTTACAGAAGCTCTCGAGACTAAAAGTTACACACAGTTTTATATGCATCGAACCGGCCATTGGCTTGGTATGGATGTGCACGATGTGGGTGATTATCAGCTAGAAGAAACTTGGCGCGAATTAGAGCCTGGCATGGTATTTACCGTTGAGCCAGGCATTTATGTTAGTCCCGCTCAGGGAGTTGATGAGCGTTGGCATAATATTGGCATTCGAATAGAGGACAATGTACTGGTAAAAAAAGATGGCATCGAAATTTTGACCGAATCGGCACCGAAACTGCCTGATGATATTGAAGCCTTGATGGCTGGTTAAGCTAAGTAATATTATATGCCCAAGCAAACTAAATACGATGTTATTGTTGTTGGGGCAGGGTTAATTGGTGCAGCTTTTGCATTAAAACTAGCACAAAGCTCTGATTATCGAATATTAGTTATTGAACGATCAGCAAGATTAGCGGCCAATAACACACCAAACCAACGAATTTTGGCGCTAGGCAATGTTGCCACAGAATTGTTAAAAGAAACGACTGTATTTGAAAAGCTGCAACCCAATAATTGTCATGCCTACACTCGTATGTTTGTCTGGGATGAGGCCAGTGCTGGTGAACTTGAATTTACCGCACAAAATTACCAGCAAGATGCTTTGGGCCATATGGTTGATGCGATTAGCTTGACCATATTATTGCAGGCGTCATTGGATGAACAGCCGCAGATCAGTGTGTGCTATGAGCAGTCTATTGAGAACTTACGTCTAGACTCGGATTCCGCTACTCTAGGAGAATTCACTGCGCCATTAATTGTTGCTGCTGATGGTGTTAATTCTTGGTGTCGAACACAGGCTAAAATTTTTGCGAATCGATCTGATTACGAGCAAAAAGGGATTGTCGCGCGTATTCAAACTAAACGTTTGCATGAAGATACTGCTTGGCAAATATTCCTTAACAGCGGCCCGATAGGCTTATTGCCTTTAGCTAAAAACCAATGTTCGATTGTTTGGAGTGCGGATAATCATTTCGCAGATGAGTTGCTTGACCTAGATGATTCTGGTTTTGCACAAGCGTTGACGAAAGCATTGCAAAACCGATTGGGTGAGGTCGAACTTTTGTCGCAGCGACAAACATTCCCGCTCGCAAGTATGCAAGCACAAACCTATTTTAAACATCGCCTAGTATTAATTGGTGATGCAGCTCACTCGATTCATCCCTTGGCGGGGCAAGGTGCCAATCTAGGCTTTAAAGACATCGTAGCTTTAGTTGAGCAACTAACGCTATGTCAAGATAGTGCATCGTTAGGTGATTTGGCGGTATTATTGAGGTATCAAAAAAGCCGTAAAGCCGATAATGAGCAGACCGATAAACTCATGAGCTTTTTACATAAGACTTACCAAAATGATGCTGACTGGTGGTCAGCGCTACGCGGTACTGGGATGAATTGGATTAGTGGTTCAGAACGCCTTAAGTCGATACTTGCCAAACAAGCAATGGGCTAGTTGATTTAGCTTCCTATCTTCCTTCCACCGTCCATGGACTAACTCTAATTCCAATGACCGTCCAAAATGTCGACATAAGTAACCGGGTAATCGTTTTTATTGCTACTGATTAATTTCGTTTCATTCGCATATAGGCTTAATAGCGGTTGCAAAATTTTCTGTACTTTCGTTTGAATAAAAAATTCGCGAAGTACTTGTATGTGATCTGGGTCGATCTGACTATGCGCGATAAAAGCATAATTGTTGTAGGTTTGTCCTTGGTATAGGCGTATGTCGTCGTTATTTCCCTCTAACCGCAATCTCAGTAATACATGATTGCTCACTGAAAAACCAACGCAATTGGATTGTTTGGCGCGTAACTCGGCACTCACATCGGTGATAAATTGGGTGTTGACTGATCCAGCTCGGCTATTGAATACTTGAGTGCTTAATAAATAGTCAATATTGAGTGGACTTTGTGTACAGACTGACCGACCGATTAAATCATTTAATTCAAAAATTTCTGACTGAGCTCGCTTGCTCGCAATGACAAAACTCAGTGGTTCAGCAATGCGCAATATTGGTTTGAAATTATGTTTATTAATGGCCCAGGCCGCGAAGTGCGGCGGCGCAAAATAGATTCCCATTTGGCCATTTTTCAAACCTTGTTGATAGTCGTGCCAATG
>JALZWI010000100.1 GCA_023299895.1 Arenicella sp.
ATGGCAGCATCAGCATCCACAACTATGACATTTAAGAGTCTAACTAGTTTATGCTTTCGTCTACTAGTGGGATAACTCGATAAAACACTTCACCGTCCTTAATGAAGCCTAACTGACTGCGAGCTCGCTCTTCTAAGGCTTCCTCACCTTTTTTTAACTCTACTACTTCTGCGTTTAATTGCTCATTTCGTAACAATAAAGCATCATTATCTGCCTGTGAGTCTTCAATTGTCTTCTCGAGGGACCAAAGCTGAAATACGCCATGCGAACCAAACCATAACTGCAGTTGCATAAGTATCAAAAGAGCAAACAAAAAAGTGGCTAAAGTCTTCATAAGCCTATTGTATCTGAGGTCTGGCTTTGCGCCTAGAAGAAGTGATTAACTCATATGGATATATATTTTAGTCCAACTTGTTGCGTTCTTTTGAGAAGTCAATACTTTACGAAAGCTTATAATCACAACCTATTGAAGCAAAAAGGCTTTTGCTATAAAGTATTGACCTGATAAAGAAACAAGGTGTTATCATTTAAAGTATTGGCGCGAAGTAAAAAGCTTCGTGGCTGCAGCAATTACATAGCATAACAACTAATTACCACAAAAAAGAATAACAGCATAAATACGACAACGGAGAAACCATGAAACATCTGTCAATTAAATTCATTACTGGCTGCAAGTATTGCATTGTCTGCCTTATCACAATCATGACCAGCCAATCAGTATTTGCGCAAATTCAAACAACTGATACAAGCGGGCCTTTTTTCGGTAACCAAGCAAATGGCAAATGGCTCATTGGCGTGAAAGCAGGGAAAATAGATAACAATGCCGAAGACATTGATGATGCTGACGCCATTGGCATCGTTCTTGGCTATGAATTCGCAAAACCTGTCGGCTTAGGTGGCACTTCAACCATTGAACTTGAATACATCTCTGGCGATGACACAGATGTTTTCGGCGGTTTAGCCTCCTATGAAGCTGAAATGCTTAATTTGTTTTTGACTTATCGCTCACCTGGCACGCTGTACTATAAATTTAAATTAGGTTTATCCTATTCAAATATCGATGTAGATGGCTTACTTAGCAACAATAACCCTCCTACCTTATTTGACACCAACACCGCTCCAGGCAATGACCTTGGGCAATTTAACGAGATACCGTTCTTTGATGTCAATAGTGATGAAGACGTATCGATAGCTGCGGGTATCGGTCTTGGCTTTCGCATCCAAGACTATGGCTCAATCGAAATCGAGTATATTGGCGACACAGGCGATAACGACTTAAGCCTTACAACAATTAGCGCCATAGGTCGTTTTTAATTATTTTTTAAAATAAAAACTGAGACTATTTAAAAACACAGTTTTAGTGTTTGATTTTAGTAAAAAAGGATCCGATTGGATCCTTTTTTATTCCCTCTTAATCAGAAGATCGTCATTCTAAACTTGTAAATCTTCGATAATATCCAGTGGGTCTTCGAGCCCAATTGCCAATCTAATTAAGCCTTCCGTTATACCCGCTTGTGTTTTATCTTGATCGCTCCAACGAGCATGAGTCGTTGTATAAGGATGAGTAATAGTGGTTCTTGTATCACCTAGATTCGCCGTAATCGACAACAATTCGGTCGAATTAATTACATTCCAAGCCGCTTCTCTGCCACCCAGCAACTTAAACGATACAATGGCTCCAGCCTTAGTTTGTTGCTTGGCTGCCAATTGATACTGTGGGTGTGATTCAAGCCCAGGATAGTAAACTTGTTCGACACTAGCATGCTCACTAAGATATTGAGCAATTTGAAAAGCATTGTCGCATGCCTGGTTCACCCTTAGTGACATTGTTTCTAAACCTTTGGCAAATACCCAAGCATTAAATGAACTCATCGATGGTCCTGCAGTTCGCATAAAACCAAATACTTTTTCACCAACGAATTCAGCATCACCAACCACCGCACCACCAACACAGCGCCCCTGTCCATCAATAAACTTTGTGGCTGAATGCATCACAACATCAGCACCCAAATCAAGTGGGCGTTGTAATACGGGCGTACAAAAGCAGTTATCCACAACGACTTTAATATCAGCATTATACTTATGTGCAATATCAGCAATTGCAGCAATATCACCAATTTCAGTTAATGGGTTGGTCGGAGTTTCAAAAAACACCATCTTGGTATTCTTCTGTAATGCCAACTGCCATTCCTTAAGATCAACTAAATTAACAAACGTAGTCTCAACACCGAATTTACCAAGTATCCCTTTCAATAATAATTGACTGGCACCAAAAATAGACCTCGAGGAAACAATATGGTCACCGGCCTCAAGCCCCGCCATGCAAATACTAAGCATTGCGGCCATACCTGAGGCTGTTCCAACACAAGCGTCACCTCCTTCCAGAGCAGCTAAACGTTGTTCGAATACTTGTACCGTCGGATTGGTAAATCGAGAATATACGTTACCGACCTCTTGATAAGAAAAACGTGCAGCAGCTTGTTCGGCATTTTCAAAAACAAAGCTCGAGGTCGTATAGATTGGCTCGCTGTGCTCTTGTTCAGAGCTACGCAGTTGTCCTGCCCTAACCGCTTGGGTGGCTGGGCGATAATCCTGCAATGATTTTTTTTCAGTCATAAATCTAGTATTTTAAACCTGACTAACATCGCGCAATTTTGAAGTCGGGTTATCTGTTTTTTTCTTAGCATCGTCGCTACGACTTATCTCCAAACCAGATAAGTACTCATCATTGATATCACCAGTCACGTAATGTTTGCTGAAACAAGATGTATCAAAATCAATTATCTGCGGATTACCTTCGCTAGCAGCGTCAATCAGGTCCTTTAAGTCTTGATAAAATAAACGATCGGCGCCGATTAATTTTTGTATTTCTTCAACTGTTCGATTATTAGCAATCAACTCTGAGGCAGATGGCATATCAATACCATAAACATTAGGGTAACGGACAGGTGGTGCGGCTGACGCAAAATAAACATTTTTAGCGCCCGCATCTCTGGCCATTTGCACAATCTGTTTAGACGTAGTGCCACGCACAATAGAATCATCTATTAACATGACATTTTTACCCCGAAATTCGAGATCAATAGCATTGAGCTTTTGACGAACTGATTTTTTTCGCTCTTCTTGACCT
>JALZWI010000101.1 GCA_023299895.1 Arenicella sp.
AGGTAAAAACTCGACATTAAATTTCTCACGACAAGCACCACAACGCACATTCCCTTTGCTGGCACTGTACTGTTCATCTGAGATTGCAAAAATAGATGAACAATTGGGACATTGAGTGGTATTCGTCAAAAATAATTCCTAAAGCTTAAATTTATACTGTAAATGCATACGGTTTAGTTAAACGCTTGTGGCCGATAAAGAGCCTGTACTAGTAAGCAAGCACCATTGGTCTTCAACCTGCATTTCAAACGAAAACTGATTACCAAAGGCTTGTGTTACTTTTTCTGCTTGGCTGTGAAGTATGCCAGTGAGTAACAGTGTTCCACCACTCGCTAAATGTAACAGCAAGGTGTCACTCAATTCAATAATTACATCCGCTAAAATATTTGCGATCACTAAATCATAGGTCTTTTGAGTTGGTAACTGAGATGGCAAATAAGAAGACATTCTCTGGGCAACCCCGTTGCGCTGAGCATTCAAGTCACAGGCTTCAATTGCCAATGGGTCAATATCAACCGCATCTGCATAACTGGCTCCTGAAAATAAAGCGCCAATCGCCAAGATACCACTGCCGCTGCCATAATCCAAAACAGTTTGTTCGTTGAGGTTTTGCTCTGCTAGCCACTTGAGGCACATCGAGGTGGTTGCATGTGTGCCAGTGCCAAAGGCTAAACCAGGGTCAAGAATAATATTGCGTGCTTGCGGAGCGATAGGATCGCACCAGCTTGGACAAACCCATAAATTTTTACCCACTTCGATTGGCTTAAAGGACTCTAACCAAACTCGTTGCCAGTCTTGATCTACTAACTCAGATACCGAGACAGGAATTTCATCGCCCTCTGATGTGCTTAGTTGCGTGCGCACAAAATCGATAATTGGACCAAGCTCTACTTTTTGATCGAATAGCGCGGTTACACGAACTTTTTGCCAGTCTGGTGTGCCAGGAAAAGCGACTTCGTAAAATTCATCTTCGCCAGCATTTTCTGTGGTTATTGCTTGCGCTAGAAAAGTCTCAAGCACTGCGTTTAATGTGTCGACCTGTGATGCGTCTACAACAAATGTTGTTTGTGACCAGCTCATATTTATTATAAATACTCGACAATCCAATCAGCAATTTGCTGTTCATGAATTTGACCAAGAACTTGATCAACCACTTTACCGTTTTCATCTAATAATAAGGAATAAGGCAATAAGCCTTGTGGGTTGCCTACGCTTTGCATAATGCTATTGCCAGTTTTTTCTGCATACAGAATAGGATAACTAATATCCATTGAGTCGAGCATCGGCTGAGCCCTTTCTGGGCTATCGAGAGCGATGCCGATAACAACAAAACCGTCAGGATTTGCTTGGCGATACATTGATTCAAAGAGCGGCATTTCTTGACGACAAGGCGCGCACCAAGTGGCCCAAAAATTGACCAGCGTTAATTCACCGAGAGAGTCCTCAACAGTGCTTGAAAGAGAGTCCTCAACAGTGCTTGAGAAAGAGTCCTCAACAGTGTCTGAAAGAGAGCTGTCCGCGCTGACAAAGTTAGACGACTCAGTTTCATTATTTTGTAGAGCAAATGGATCGCTGACTATCAGTTGTGCGCTTAATAGAGTGGCAGTATCAATATCGTCACTCACTCTAGCCTTATTAACTGTTATACCAATAACGAAAGCAATAATCGCGGCCAAACAAATTAAGATTTTATTTTGTGCGGACATTATAGTGTTGCTTCCGCCTGATTAATTAAACTGAGAAAATCGGCCTCATTGAGATAACCGTACTGTCGTAAATTTTGGTACTCATTGCCACTAGAGTCAATGAGTAAGGTTGCTGGCGGACCAAAAACATTGAAGTAGCGTTTTACTTCTTCACTTTGATCTGACGTTACAGTGACATCGATTTCAATTTTAGACCACGTACCCAAGGCATCAATCACGCTAGCTTCTTGGTAAGTCGTACGTTGCATGCGTTTGCAATCTAGACACCAGTCGGCATAAAAATCGATGAACACCGGTTTGTTTGCTTGCTTGGCTTGCTGTAGCAAGCTTTGTACTTCTTGCAAGGTAGTGGTGTGGTTGAACTCAACTGAACTGTTGATGTTTTGAGTTGTATTGTTTGATGTTAGGTTTTCAAGTGGGTTTAGTACACTTGCGCTGCCAATAGAAGCACCAATGAGTGACATCAAGCCCCAACATGCAACGGCAATACCGCAAGCTCGCAAGGCGCTTTTAAATAATGCTGAGTTAATATCATTGCTCAATTGCCACAAATATAAGCCAGTGATTAATAACAGCCCAGCCCACAGATATAAAGCTGGAAAAACACCTAAGCTGTCTAATAAATAAATTGCGACACCTAACACCATTAGACCGAACAGAACTTGTACTTGGTTCATCCAAGCGCCCGCCTTGGGTAGTACCCAGCCAGCACCAAAACCAAATAAAATTAGTAACAAGCCCATTCCCGCTGCCATCGCGCCCATGATTGAGCCGCCCAATACAGGATCGCCTTGAGTAATGGCAGCGCCTAAGGCTAAGATCAACACAGGTGAGACACAGGCGCCAACGACCAATGCTGATACCAGACCAAGCGCAAAACTAGAGACCGAGGCAGATCGAGTACTTAGTTCAGTATTATTTAATTTAGTTTGAATGCTGCTTGGCAGCTGAATTTTAAACCAGCCGAATAGCGACGCCGCTAAGAGCATTAACAAACAACAAATAAAGCCGATTACCCAGATGTTTTGAAAGTAGGCCTGCAATTGAGCACCGGTTGCTCCGGCTAACGCGCCAGCGACAATATAAGTAACGATGGTGCCACCGACATAACAGATTGCTAACCAACCCGACTGAAGTTTACTAGGGTTTTGTTGGCCAGCTATGACACCTGCCAAAATTGGAATCATCGGCAATACGCAGGGCGTAAAGCTTAATAAAATACCAGCACCAAAAGCAGCAATAATATAAGAGAAAAAGCTCTTTTGTGCATTGGTATTTGTTGGCGAAACTACCGCGTCACCCTGATTGGCAATCAACGTTGTCGTCGCGGATGTTTCAGCTGCATTGGCATCAACAACACTAACAACACGTTGCATCGGTGGATAACAAACCCCAACTGGCTTATTGCAGCCTTGGCCATAGAGTTTAAGTTCTATTTCTGTCCCCGTAATTTGAGAACGTGTAAAATCGGCGCTTAGGTCTATATTGTAGAAATAAACTTCGACTTCACCAAACTCTGGATCATCTTCAATAGCACCTTGTGGGTAGGCTATTTTACCAATAGTAATGCCTTGTGATAAGGCTTCAACCTTAAGGCTCTCGCGGTACATATAATAGTCGTCTGCGATAGACCAGTTAACTTTTATAACGCCATCTTGAATATTGGCGATAACACTAAATGCCTCTTCTTCTGGTAGCAGTTCAGGCTGGTTGTTTGACCAAAATTGCCCAGCCGCTGTATTAATTGAACACACGAGCACCAGAGAAACTAACATTAATTTCTTGTTTAGTCTTACCAAATTCCTGAGCGTATTTACAAACATATTCATAATATTGTTTTTTTCTTAGGCGATTAGCTATTAATTATATGACCGAGTAACATGGTTTTAGCTAACAAGCCCAGATAGAAAAAATGAGTCGCTATTGTGCCATCAAACTGACTAAGATTCTGCTAGTATCGTTGTATATAGGTTAATTCATTGGGCTTCTTTGTCAGTCCTTATTCAAAGAGAAATCATGCAAGATAGAATTTTAGACATCAGAGGGACGCTTAATTTTCGTGATCTTGGAGGTTATCAGAGCGATGATGGACGAACGGTGCAATGGGGTTGCTTGTATCGCTCAGCGCAATTAGATCGATTGTCAGATGAAGGGGTCATGCAAACAGCCGCGTTAGGGATAAAAACGGTGGTTGATTTACGGTTTTCACATGAAAGCACAAAGTACCCGACAATTCCCCGCGCTGTGCCTGATGCTGAAATGTTGTCTTGGCACCAAGAACAGGTGGAAGACAGCGAAAAACGTTCACATGATATGCAGTCCAGTTGGGAGGGTAGCTTAGAGTCAAATGACCCTAAAAGAGTGAAAGAAGCGATGCGAGCCAATTACCCGCAGAAACTTTATTCGCATGCGGCGATTTATCGAAAAATGCTCGTACGTTTAGCGGAATCTAAAACGCCATTGTTATTTCATTGTGCTGCCGGCAAAGATAGGACTGGCGTTGCTGCCGCTATCATATTGTCTTTATTGGGCGTTTCTTATCGACAGATAATTGATGACTATTTACTTACCCAGCAACAATTGAAAGGCCGTATTGACGAATGGTTAGCGGGTGGCGCTACCGGAGATAAAAATAATCAGGATTTTCAAAGCAGTCTTAAACGTTATCCGCGGCATCTATTAGACCCAATTTTCTCCGCAGATGAGAGCTATATTTTGACGTTACTGGATTATGTTGATGCAACCTATGGCAGTTTTGAAAACTATACTTTACAACACTTAGAGTTGGATTCTCAAATTATTGAGCAGCTTCGTGGCCACCTTCTGGGTTAGCTTAACACGTTAAAATTTCTGACAGGGCAGCAATCAGTGTCGCCATTTCTTCATCAGTGCCAATACTAATCCGTAAATATTCATCTATTCTTGGTGAAGAAAAATAGCGCACGATAATTTTCTTGTCGCGCAACGTATTAAACAGCTCAGGAGCCTTAGCTATCTTGTGTTTCGCCATCACAAAATTTGTTTGTGATGGGAGCATCGAAAAACCTAATCGCTCAAGCTCTTTTATCGTCCATTCACGCGTTTTGATAACCTGTTGACAAGTTTGCTTAAAGTAATCTTTATCTTCAAATGCCGCGCTCGCGCCAGCAATCGCTAACTGATTAAGGGCATAAGGATGAAAGCTGTTTTTAACGCGTTCTAAGCCTTCGATTAGTTCCGTATTGCCGCAAGCAATACCGACTCTTAGCCCAGCGAGTGAGCGTGATTTCGACAAGGTTTGAACCACTAACAAGTTTGGGAACTGGTTAATTAAGCTAATGGCAGACTCATCACCAAAGTCAGCATAAGCCTCATCCATAACGACGACCGAATCTTGGTTATGAGTAAGGAGAGTTTTTATGTCATCTAAGGCTAAGGCAATTCCAGTGGGTGCATTCGGGTTAGCAAAAATAATTCCGCCATTTTTTTGTAAAGAGCCATCAGCTTGTTTTGATGAAGAGCCATCAGCTTGTTTTAATAAAGAGCCATCATCTAAATAGTCATCAATGTTAATACTAAAATCTTCACGCAAAGGAATTTTTTTAAACTCTATATTAAACAGCTGGCACCATACAGGGTAAAAGCTATAACTAATATCAGGCGTGAGTATTGCTTTGTCATGATCTAATAAAGCACGAAACACATGGGCAAGGACTTCATCTGAGCTGTTACCGACAAATATTTGTTCAGGCGCTAGGTCATAATTTTTTGCGACCGCATTTTTTAAGGCCCGCGCATTCGGGTCTGGGTACTTACGCAGGTCATTGCTCGCAGCTTCTTTAATAGCCGCGATCACCTTAGGCGACGGGCCATAGGGGTTTTCATTGGTATTCAGTTTAATCAGGTTTTTAATCTGAGGCTGCTCACCAGGAGTGTAGGGCGTTAAGCTGTTAACGCTGTCTGACCAGAAACGGCTCATAATGTTGTTTAATTAGTGATAACACAAAGGATGTTAACATTAGGACTATGCATGTAAAGCAAATTTAGAGATAAGCCAAATGGAGACAAAAGTAAAAGTCTACAGTAATGACAATATCGGCATTGTCGGTTCGCTACAAAATTATCTATTACAGCACGATATTCACGCTGAAATGCGAAACCAATATACCTCGAGCGTCATGGGCGAAGCGGCATTTTTTGATGCTTGGCCGGAGTTGTGGGTACTCGAGAGTGACGTTATTCAAGCCAAGCAATTGCTTGATCAAGTTGCTAGCACACAAACAGAACAGGCCAACGGCCCAGATTGGTTATGTAAACAGTGTCGCGAAAGTAACCCAGCAAACTTTGAGCTTTGTTGGCAATGTTCAACGCCACATTAAATGACTTGAAATAGACACCAGCTACCCCATAATCGAGATATGCCATTTTATATTATATTGTTTCTCTTCATTGCTATGCCAGTCGCAGAGATTAGTCTGTTGATTAATGTTGGCGAGGCGATCGGCGGCTTAAATACAATCCTGTTTGTTATTTTCACAGCCATTCTTGGTGCTTATTTAGTCAAAGCCCAGGGCATAGCCACGATCAATAATTTGCAACAAGAAATGAACGCCGGACGTGTTCCTGCCATGCAAATCGCCGAAGGCGTTGCGTTGTTATTTGCTGGTGCGGTGTTATTGACGCCAGGCTTTATTACCGATGCTATTGGTTTTTCACTATTAATACCGCCTGTACGGCAAAGTATGATTAAGTGGGTAATGAAACAAGGAATTATCAAAACCCAAACGGCAACTACAGGATTTAAGCAACCCCAGAAAGGTCAAAGTGACCCTAATGTAATTGAGGGAGAATACCGAGAGCCTTGATACGTTTGTAGGTATGTTAGAATTAGGGAAAGTATATGCGACAAAATTCTTTGAGGAATTTGATAAGTCTTTTATTGATTTAAATGATCAGCTAGATGTATCAAATATTTTGAAAAAGGATGGTAAATTGAGTTCTAAAATAAATCGACATGCTCATGAGGTTATTTTTGGAAAAGAGAATTTTAAATCTGGGGTATATAGAGATTCAGATTTAGAAATCTTGATGCCAGTATTGCAGGAACCACAAATTGAATTCGGTACTGTTCTCGACAGTAGCCAGAACGTGGGCTGGACTCGCTAACGCTCGCCTTTTATTGCGGCGCTATTGCGCTCATTTCGCGGGACGGCGATACAACGAGCTGCCCCTTAGCACGGTGTTGAATTAATCGTAGATTTAGACTTGTACTATATATGGAACAGCTTATACTTATTCAATATATTGTACAACTTAGGGAAACTCAATGAAAGTAGTAAATTTTTCTGAAGCTCGAAATCAACTTAAAAGTGTTCTTGATCAGGTAGTAAATGACTCTGATTACACAATCATCTCTCGCCGTGATGCTGATGATGCAGTTGTAATGTCTTTAGACCACTTTAATAGTCTTATGGAGACGGTTCATTTATTGAAGAGCCCTGCAAACGCAGCTCACCTTTCAAAATCAATAAAACAATATCGTGAAGGAAAAACCAAACAGCGTAATTTAACTGATGATTGAGCTTTTATCTTGGACCAAAGAAGGTTGGTCTGACTATGTATATTGGCAAACTCAGGATAGAAAGACATTAAAGCGAATCAATAAACTGATCTTGGACTCTCAAAAATCTCATTTTTCAGGGCTAGGTAAACCCGAGCCTCTGCAAGAAAACCTTTCTGGTTTTTGGTCGCGAAGAATTGATGATAGTAATAGGTTAGTCTACGCAGTGGACGACAATCAAATCACAATTATTGCTTGTCGTTATCACTATGGAAAATAATTTAACAAGGCCAAAAATTTTCGGACAGGCCATTGCATGTCAATGATAACGGAGTTATGAGTATTAAAAAATGAAGAATCTATTTAGTCAAAAAACTATTTCATTAATATCGTTATTTTGTATTGTTTTTGGGCTGATGGGCATGGCAATAGATTCTGGTTTTTCTGCAAATATTTTTATGTTCGGTATATTGCTCTTATTGGTTTTAATAATATGGAAGCTGTGGCTGATAAATAAAGGCAAAGAAAAATGGGGTGTTTACTAATATGTTTGGAAAATTTAGGTGTCGCTCACAGCATACAAATTCAAAACTACCACTCACTGCATTTGTTCGGACCGGCAGGCAACGCACACTCCTTTGCTTTGTAGTGGCAAGATTGAAAAGTTATCTGGCATACTTATTAATTCCAGCAATTCCATACTTGCTGATGATTTATAGCCCTGAAACAGTAGACCCTATATTCCAGTATTTAGCATATGGGAAAGGCCATAAGTTTGTTTGGGTTGTTATGTTTTATATTTTTTCAGTGAGTATGTATTTTGGTATTGTTGCTGATGCGAAAGTTCGTGAGGCTAAAATTAAACTGATTGATTTTACAAAATGGTACTTAGTTGGAGTTACTGTTTTAGCGTTAATTTATATATTGGGGGGGTACGAAGCTAAATTTAAGAAGATACATTCTTTAAAAAAAGGATTCAGTTCTCACTGAGTTCATTCCGCGCAAAAGCGTGCGTGTACTGATGCTACTTTGCCATTTTACTAAACACCGGTTTGTTAATTTACTGTGGGTAGATAATCCTCTAGCATCTGGTTGAGTATTTGCTTGCCGCGCTCAGTTGGCACAATTTTCGAGTCTTGATTGGTAATTAAGCCGAATTTGCTATGCCGATCTAATAAAGGCTGAATTTCCTGAGCTGCTAGCCCTGTCCTTTGACTAAACATACTCAGATCAAAACCAGCGTTAAGGCGCAATGCATTCATCATAAATTCAAATGCTAATTGATCGTTAGCCACGGCATTACAATCACCAAGCTTGTTATCTTTTGCTAGATAGGTGCTTGGGTGTTTGATTTTCCAGTATCGATTGATCGACCCATTATTATCGGTGATTTTGCCATGCGCGCCTGCGCCGATTGCGAGATAGTCACCAAACTGCCAATAGTTTAAATTGTGTCGGCATTGCCTATTGGGTTTTGAGTATGCTGAGACTTCGTATTGCTGAAAATTGTTGCACGAGAGCTCAGTCTGAATTGTGGTTTGCATCTCCCATAGGGCGTCGTCATCAGGGGTAATCGGAGGGTTATGATGGAACAGGGTATTGGGTTCAATGGTGAGTTGATAGCAAGAAAGATGCGTTGCGTCCAATTCAATTGCCTGTCGTACATCGGCTAGGCTTTGCTCAATAGTTTGTTCAGGTAGGCCGAACATTAAATCGAGATTAAAGTTGTCGAAGTTTGCTTCGCGCGCATAACGCGCAGCATTCAAAGCATCATGAGTATTATGCACACGACCAAGCGCCGTTAAATGTTGCGCGTTAAAACTTTGAATGCCGATTGATAAGCGGTTAATGCCTGCTTGGCGAAAGCCTTTGAATTTATTTACTTCGCTACTACCAGGGTTTGCCTCAAGGGTGATTTCAATATCGTCAGTAAAGTGGCAGTGTTCTTGAAGTTCGCTTAAGAGACGATCAAAACTTTCTGGGCTGAAGAGTGACGGTGTGCCACCGCCAATGAAAATGGATTGAATCTTGCGATCTTGTAGATCAACCTCATACGTTTTTAGGTCGGTTTTAAAGTCATCAATAAGTGTGGTGATATAGGCGTATTGGTCAACTTCTGTTTTTGATAAGTGTGAATTGAAATCACAATAGGGGCATTTTTTTTCACACCAAGGAATGTGGATGTAGAGACTGAGGGGTATCATGGATTGGATTCTCGCACGTGTATCAGTTTATAGAAAGTAAGCATGACGAATTGCGTGATAAAGCACTTGAATCCAAGTTGCCTAGGTATTATCGTGCAGTTTCATTTTAATCAGTAAGCTACCGAACAATGAATATTATTTGCCTGGATTTAGAAGGGGTTTTGATCCCGGAAATATGGATCAATTTTGCCGACAAAGTTGGCGTAAAAGAATTACGCGCAACCACACGAGACATTCCAGATTATGATGAGCTCATGAAGTTTCGTCTTGATCTTTGTAGCAAGCATGGTTTTCGTATTCAAGATATCCAAGAAGTGATTGATACGTTGTCGCCGATGGATGGCGCAAAAGAATTCGCGGACCAACTGCGTGCTGATTATCAGTTGATTATCTTGTCGGATACTTTTCAAGAGTTCGCTAAGCCAATGATGCGTCAGTTGGACTGGCCAACCATTTTCTGCCATGAACTTATTATTGATGAACAAGGCAATATTAATAACTATAAATTACGTAAAGCGGATCACAAGCGTGAAACGGTAAAACGATTGCATGAACTGAATTTTAAAGTCGTAGCCGCAGGTGATTCATACAATGACACCACCATGTTAGGTGAAGCGGAGCAAGGCATTTTGTTTTGCCCACCACAAAATGTGATTGATGAATTTCCACAGTTTCCGGTAGCGACAAGTTACAGCCAACTTCGTAGTGAGATTGATTCGGCGATGGCCATAATTGAGAAAGGCTGAGATATGGACATGCTAGTGTTTTCACCAGAACAGTGAAACAAGCCAAGCGCGTTGCTGTTTTTGTCGATGTACAAAACATCTATTACACCACTAAGCAGGCTTTTGGGCGCTCTTTTGATTATCGTAAATTTTGGCAAGACCTAGAATTTTATGGTGAGATCGTCATAGCGAATGCTTATGCAATAGAACGCAATATCGAAAGCCAGCAACGTTTTCAGACTGCGCTAAGGGCGATTGGTTTTGAGGTGAAATTAAAGCCGTATATACAGCGCAGCGATGGTACGTCAAAAGGCGACTGGGATGTCGGTATAACCTTAGACATAGTGGACGCTGCGTCTGAGGTGGACCTTGTAGTATTACTTTCTGGTGATGGCGACTTCAGTTTATTGCTGGAAAAAATTCGTAAAGATAATGACGTTAAAACGCATGTTTACGGCGTTAAAAAACTAACTGCCCAAGGCCTGATTAATAGTTCTGACAAATTTACCGCGATTGATACCCAATTCTTGCAAAAATAGTTCTTATAAAAATAAGGTTTTCATAAAAAGATGTCTGACGATTTTATCGCGCCGCTGTGTCACGAAGAAATAGAAATTATTTTCCAAGACGATGATTTGTTAATCATAAATAAACCTTCAGGATTATTGAGCTTGTCGGGCAAAAACCCGCTCAATAAAGATTCTGTACACCATCGCTTAGTTCAGGATTTTCCAACCGCGACAATGGTTCACAGACTCGATTTTGGAACGTCTGGTTTGATGGTGTTAGCCTTAAATAAACGAGCTAATGGCGGGCTAACAAAACAGTTCCAACTCAGAATAGTTGAAAAAAACTATACGGCTATTTTATATGGCAATGTACAGGGCGATATAAGCAATGATCGTGGCGAGATTAATGTGCCAATTGCCAGAGCGGATTTTCCGTATCAAAAAATTTGCCGACAAACGGGTAAGAGAGCGGTAAGCCAGTATCAAGTGCTTGAGCGCTTAGCTAACAGCACGCGAGTTATGTTTACACCAATCACTGGCCGCACTCATCAATTAAGGGTTCATAGTCTAGCCATTGGGCATCCAATACTTGGTTGTGATTTGTATGGATTAACAATTGGTGGAACCCCTACAGTTGAGATGGCTAAGCGTTTGATGTTACACGCCACCAGCTTATCTTTTAATCATCCGATAGACCCGGTAGGTGGAGAGCGACTTGAGTTTGAGTCCGTTTGCCCGTTTTAGTTGATGATTTAAAGAGTTTTTAACTATTGAAAGAAGCGTTAACTATCGGCTTCGCGCAAGCGCTCTAGACGCTCTTCCTCTTCTTTGAAAGCGGCTTTAATTTCCAGCATTACCGCGTCTACATCGGCTGGGCGAGTATCAATTTTGACAATCCCTGTTAGTTTGGTTGTGGGTGTTAGTTCACCTTCTTCATACAAAGTCCAAATCTCTTTAGCGTATTGGCAGCCGATTAACTCTGGTGCAAACTGACCATAATAGTTAGTCATATTAAGAACATCTCGCTCGAGCATCGTTTTGGCATTGTTATTGCCCGCGGCATTCACCGCTTGCGGCAGGTCAATAATGACTGGCCCATGCTCATCGACCAACACATTGAATTCTGATAAATCGCCATGGATCAAACCTGCACATAACATGCGAATGACATCTTGCATAACCACTGCATGATCGTGTCGTGCTTGTTCTGGGCTTAAAATGACATCATTGAGTCTTGGTGCGACGTAACCATCTTGATCCATGATCAGCTCCATCAATAACACACCACTGAAACACCCATAAGGCTCAGGGACACGCACGCCTGCATGCGCTAATGTATATAAAGCATCCACCTCAGCACTTTGCCAAATCTCTTCTTGCTGATCACGTCCGAATTTAGAGCCTTTTCCCATCGCACGAGCACGTCGACTATTGCGTACTTTACGCCCCTCTTGATACTGCGCAGCTTTTTTAAAACTACGTTTGGCGGCTTCTTTATAGACTTTGGCGCAGCGAACATCATCACCACAGCGCACGGTGTAAACCGTTGCCTCCTTGCCGCTCATTAGCTGACTGAGCACTTCGTCGATTATGCCATCTTCAATAAGAGGCAGTAGTCTTTTGGGTATTTTCATGATGGCTTATCGATTTAATATAATTAGCGACAGTCGCCTCTTTTTGTTTGTCGCAGTAGGCTTTTTTTCTAGTGAGTGAATTCTACCGCATAGGAGCTTAAATGCGTGCTAATGAATTAGTCACCGCGCTTTAATTGACGATTAGTTCTAACCCCGCGTTTATCTGGTTTGCGTCTATCAATGGCAATTTTGGGTTGGCTGGCGAGTTGCTGTTTTAAGGCATCCTTATTTGTTAAGCTTAGATCTGTTTCTTTGTAGAGCGTTCTGGCAATAGTTGCGGAGCCTCTTTGAGTGATGATTTCTAATACTTGAACTTCAGTTTCATAGATGCCTTTTTTGACAATCAATAAGTCTCCTTGTTTGACAGTAGCGGCTGGTTTTGTGCGTTGCCCATTGATTAATATTTGCCCATTTTTAACAGCTTTGACTGCTAGAGGGCGAGTTTTGTAAAACCGCGAGGCCCATAACCATTTATCGATCCGACAATTTTCGAGTCGATTCTCATCCATTGTTAATACTATTTTTTGTAAATATCATTGTTTAAAGGTGTTTAAATTGAAAAAAAACATTAAATTTACTAAAAAAAAGTAAATAGCCACAAATTTGACATAATTTGAGTCTATAATATTTTGTAATAAAACTATCAATTAAATCAAAGCTCTAGTAGCTAAAAGCTAATACGACTTAGAAAGCATTTCTATAAATTAGAAAGTGTCATTATAAAGAGATTAACAGTTATTCAAATGAAACATTATTATAAACATGTGTATAAGTTCCTAGTCTGCGTTAGTGCAGTGCTAGTTTCTATGTCATTTGTTTCGAATGTTTCGGCTGATGATGATGTATCTAAATTAAAGCCTAGCTTAATGTGGTTATCGGATGATGTTAGTATTTCGGCTTTTGATGATAGTCAATATGAATCATTTCTCGGTAAAGGCGAATTCTGGGGAAATAAATGGGGAGTGAGTGCCAAACTACTTCAAAATGATAAGGATGATGTGTTTGGTTTGCCAGAAGATAGTCAGTTCTTCAACTTAGATATCAAACGCCGTTTTGGTAGTCGTGATAAATCTAATTTTGAATTAGGTTTGGGATGGCAAGAGCTTAATATTGATTCGATCTTAGAAGCGAGTGGCCCGCGTGTATCACTGTCGGGGACATTAAATGTATTTTCTTCGTTTCAAGTCTATGGCTTGACCACATACCTTCCAGAATTAGCAGACGAGTTAGAAAACAATGATGGCAGCGCTTATGAATTAGAAGCGGGTGTGTTGTATTCACCAATACCCAGTTTTTCGTTTAGGGCTGGTTACCGTCACTTTTCATTAGATATTGAAGAAAACTCTGGTATAGAAGAACTTGGTTCAACGTCAGGTTTTCTGTTAGGTACCGACTGGAGTTGGTAATGCTTTTTATGCGTGCGCGTTTAGCGAACTTTCTATTGACTGAAGGTTCTCTTTAATCATAAGCGGAGCTTACTTGGGCTGAAGGCTCTCTTTAATCATAAGCGGAGCTTACTTGGGCTGAAGGTTCTCTTTAATCGTAAGCGGAG
>JALZWI010000102.1 GCA_023299895.1 Arenicella sp.
AATGGCGACCAATTTGAAAGATTTGGACTTATATCATCCGTGGTCAATTGACGTTAGCGAGATGGCTCAAATAGCGCTTGAATGTGAACAGGCCGCTTTAGGTTTTGATGTTCGTATTACTAATAGTGAAGGTGCATCTGTAGATAGTTATTCTGGCACGGCAATTTATGCCAACTCACATGGTTTTATGAGTGAAAAATATGCGAGTCAGAACAGTATTAGCTGTTCAGTTATTGGCTCCGCTGCTGATTCGGGTAACGCTCAAGCAATGCAGCGTGATTACTCTTATGACAGTAATCGAAACGCTGCCAAATTAATGTCTTCTGTCGAAATTGGCCATCAAGCGGCGGAGCGCACGATTAAACGATTAGGCGGCCGTCAGATTGCCACAACACAAGCGCCTGTATTATTCGATCCACGCGTATCTAAGAGTCTTATTAGTCATTTGGTTGGCGCAATTAGCGGCGGCGCAATTTATAAAAAAGCCAGTTTTATGTTAGATAAAGTAGATTCGAAAGTGTTGCCTGATTTTGTCACGATTGCTGAAAACCCTCACTTAATTGGTGGTGTTGGTAGCTCTACGCATGATAGTGAAGGTGTGGCTACGCTTGAATACCGACCTATAATTACAAGCGGTGTGCTGCAAAGCTATATACTGGGTTCGTATACCGCACGTAAATTAGGTTTGCAGTCTACGGCTAACGCTGGCGGTGTGAGGAATCTATCTGTTTCTGATTCTGGACAAGATTTTGAACAGTTGTTAGCGCAAATGAATACTGGCTTGTTGGTCACTGAGTTAATTGGATCAGGTATCAATATGGTGACAGGTGATTATTCTCGAGGGGCAGCAGGGTTTTGGGTTGAGAATGGCGAAATTCAATATCCGGTCGAAGAAATTACCATCGCAGGTAATTTATTAGAAATCTACCAAAGTATTGTTGCAATCGGCAATGATGTCGATCGTCGTGGTAATACTCATTGTGGTTCGATATTAGTAGAAAATCTTACCGTTGCAGGTAGTTAAGCCTTATATTAAACCTTATAATACTTCGTCTTTTTATTTGAACGTGTTGAACGTTCTTTGGCTTAAGGGGCTTTTTATTCGAACGTGTTGAACGTTCTTTGGCTTAAGGGGCTTATTTGATCGCTTTGGCTGTTCCTGAGCTATAGGTTCTTTAGTAATCACGTTTGATTTTTATTTAGAGTGTAATCATAGGTTTTAATTATTATGCCGATTTATCAATATGAGTGCAGTGAGTGCGGCCATGATATGGAAGAACTCCAAAAAATGAGCGACCCTGTTTTGACGGATTGCCCAGAGTGTTTATCGTCCAGCTTGCGCAAAGCAGTAACTGCAGCAGGATTTAAATTAAAAGGCACTGGTTGGTACGAGACTGATTTTAAAAATTCAGGTAAAAAACCTCCAGCGGCTAAAAAAACTAAAGCGGATAGTAAATCTGATGGTTCTGTGAACTAATGGGGCGTATTCGAAAATATCTTGTTGCTGGGTTGTTGGTGTGGTTGCCATTAGTAGCAACTATTTTTTTGGTGATGTTTGCAATTAATTTAATTGATCGAACATTAGTTCTTATTCCTCCACAATACCGCCCTGAGAATTTGATTGGATTTGAAATACCAGGTCTAGGTGTCATTTTAACGCTTATCCTGCTTTTTCTAACAGGTGTAATCGTTGCTAATTTTTTTGGTAAAAAATTGATCGGCGCATGGGAATCTATCCTTTCAAGAATTCCGTTGGTGCGTTCTATTTATGGCGCTATTAAACAAATCACTGCTAGTTTATTTGCAGATGCAAGCCAATCATTCAGAGAGGTCGTGTTAGTCGAATATCCACGGCGTGGTCTATGGATGTTGGCGTTTGTGACAGGCGACACACCTAAAAAATTTCAAGAACAGGTTGGGCAAAAGTTAATGAACATCTATGTGCCTACCACACCTAACCCCACTTCGGGTTTCTATATAATGGTACCGCCGGAAGAAGTTAAACGGTTGGATATTCCAGTTGAAGTTGGTTTGAAAATGATTTTGTCGGCAGGTGTTGTGAATCCGCTTGATAATCCTAAAGAAGCAGAAAAAATGGCTAAAGAGCTAAAAGCCACACAGAAAAAATAAATACAATAATTTAGTACAACAAATTACACGAGATAATAATGAAAGCATTACGTAGCCATGTATGTGGTGACATTAACGAAACCCTAATTGATCAAGTTATTACTGTCAGCGGCTGGGCGCAACGTCGCCGCGATCATGGCGGAGTCATTTTCATTGATTTGCGTGATGCGAGTGGCCTGTTGCAGGTTGTAGTTGACCCTGACGCGGTTGACGCGTTTGCTATCGCTGATACGGTGCGCAATGAACATGTTTTGCAAATTACCGCGAAAGTTCGTGCACGTCCAGAAGGCACAACAAATAAAGATTTGCTTACAGGTATGGTCGAAGTCTATGCCACTGAAATAGCAGTGTTGAATAAAGCTGATCCAATTCCATTTCAGCTTGACGATGAGGACATTAGTGAATCGGTACGTTTGAAATATCGTTATTTGGATTTACGGCGCGATAAAATGCAGAAGATTTTTCGTCTCAGAAGTGGCGTGACAAAGTATTTTCGTGATTTTCTAGAAGAGGAAAGTTTTGTTGATATCGAAACTCCAATCTTAACTAAGTCTACACCTGAGGGCGCACGAGATTATCTAGTGCCGAGCCGAGTGCATGCAGGTGACTTTTTTGCCTTACCACAATCACCGCAATTATTTAAACAATTGCTAATGGTGGCAGGTTTTGAGCGTTACTATCAAATAGCGCGATGCTTTCGAGATGAAGATTTACGTGCTGACCGTCAGCCAGAATTTACTCAGTTGGATGTCGAGACTTCGTTTATGAACGAAGAAGAGATCATGCAAATGATGGAGACAATGATCGTTGGTCTTTTTAAATCAAAGTTAGATGTCGACTTAGTAACGCCTTTCACGCGTATGACCTATGCGGAGTCAGTTGAAGAGTATGGTATTGACCGCCCGGATCTTCGTATACCGTTAAAGCTGATTACCATTACTGATTTGATGAAAGACGTTGAGTTTAAAGTTTTTGCTGGCCCAGCTAATGATGTTGACGGCCGCATAGCGGCGATTCGAGTGCCACAAGGCGCAAGTAAACTAAGCCGTCAAAACATTGATCAATATACTGACTTTGTTGGTAATTATGGCGCTAAAGGCTTGGCGTATATTAAAGTCAATGAACTGGCTAAGGGTCGTGAAGGTTTACAGTCACCGATTTTGAAATTTTTACCAGATGATGTTATTGACGCAATTATGCAGCGTACTGACGCTGAAGATGGCGACATTGTCTTTTTTGGTGCAGATAAGGCCAAGGTAGTAAATGACTCATTGGCAGCATTGCGGGTTAAATTAGGTCATGACCTAGACTTAGTTGAAGGTAAGTGGTCGCCAATGTGGGTGGTCGACTTTCCAATGTTTGAAAAAGATGAAGATAATAATCGCTGGTCTTCTCTACATCATCCATTTACCGCACCTAAAGTTGATCAAATTGATGAATTAAGTACTAATCCTGGCGCTGTGTTATCGCGCGCTTACGATATGGTACTTAACGGTACTGAAATTGGTGGCGGTTCGATACGCATCCATCAAACAGACGTACAAAAAATGGCCTTCACCGCGCTTGGTATCGATGACGATGAAGCAGAACAAAAATTTGGTTTCTTACTTGATGCGCTACGTTATGGAGCACCGCCACACGGTGGTATTGCCTTTGGTATTGATCGAATCGTCGCAATGATGTCTGAAGTGGAATCAATTCGTGATGTTATCGCGTTTCCAAAAACGCAACGCGCCTCTTGTTTGTTAACAGATGCGCCGAGTGACGTTGATAACAAACAATTACGTGAGTTACATATTCGCTTACGTGCTTCTGCTGAAAATAAATCAGATCCAGATTAGGCGGGGATAGGGCTCATCGATCCACGACACTTTAAACGACCTGAATCGGTCTTGGTGGTAGTGCATACGGCTACCGACGTGTTAGTAATAAAGCGAGTGGATCATCATAACTTTTGGCAATCGGTTACTGGGTCATTAGAGTGGGGTGAGAACGCATCTGATACAGCGGTACGTGAGCTGTCAGAAGAAACCGGTATTAGTAATGCTACACTAAGGAACACAGGCATTCGGCGTAGTTATAAAATTATTGAAGCTTGGCAGCATCGCTACCACCCAGATGTTTCACGCAATTATGAAAGTTTATTTTATTGTCAGCTTGATGCTCATTGCCAAATTACGCTGAACCCCAAAGAACACTCTGACTACCAATGGTTGCCGATTGAAGAAGCTAGAGATCACGTCTATTCTTGGACAAACCGTTTAGCGATTGAGGCTTTGCTGTGACACTTGATATTCAACAGAATGTGTTACTGCAGCCATACAATACGATGGCAGTGCCAGCTAAGGCTCAGTATTTAATTGAAGTAGATACGATTCAAAAAGTGCAACAAGCAATCTCTTTTGCTGACCAGAATAAACTGCAAATGTTGGTGCTGGGAGAGGGCAGCAATACATTATTCACCAAGGACTATAAGGGACTTATCTTATTGAATCGTTTGCTTGGTTTAGAATTATTGGAAGAAGACGATCACAATGTATTGCTTAAAGTTTCAGCTGGAGAGAATTGGCATAATTTGGTAGCTTATGCAATAGAACAGGGTTGGTATGGCCTAGAAAATCTTGCTTTAATACCAGGCTTGGTTGGCGCTGCACCGATTCAAAATATTGGTGCATACGGAGTTGAGGTTAAGGATTGTATTATTGCTGTTGATTTTCTAGATTTTGAGAATTTAGAACTGACCGGTATGGCTAATGCTGAGTGTGAGTTTGCCTATCGTGAC
>JALZWI010000103.1 GCA_023299895.1 Arenicella sp.
ATAAAGTTCGTTGTCGTCGTAAGGATATACATGATATTTTCTTAGGCACAGGCTTAGGGCCTCGTTCTTATTCGATTATCGAGCAGGGTATGGTCGGTCGAATTGTTGAATCAAGGCCGGAAGATCTGCGAGTATTGATCGAAGAAGCGGCTGGTATATCGAAATATAAAGAGCGTCGTCGCGAAACTGAAAATAGGATTCGTCATACGCGTGATAATTTAAGTCGAGTTGACGATATCGTTAGTGAGTTAAGCACTCAGTTACGCCGCCTCAAAAGACAGGCTAACGAGGCTGAGCGCTATAAAACGTTTAAAGAACAGCAACGAGAACTCGAGACCCAACTCCAGACACTAAAGTGGGGCGCGATGCATGAGCAAGTTCAGGCTAAAGATGTTGAGTTAGCTCGGTTACAAACTGAATTTGATGCGCAAGTTTCCGAACAGCGTGATATTGAATCGCAAATTGAAGCGATGCGTCAAGAACAAACTGAGTTAACTGAGAATTTAAATAGAGTTCAGGCTGAGTATTATGGTATCGGTGGTGAGATTGCTGCGTTAGAGCAATCCATTGAGCACACGCAAACGTCTCGTCGTCAGCAGCAAGAAGAGTATGAACGACTAGTTCAGTCTGAGAGAGAAGCTAACCAGCACCTTGAGCTTGACCAGACTCGTTTAACTGAAACAGAACAGAGTATTGTTGAAATTACACCTTTAGTTGAAACGTTGACCGAGCAATATGAAATTGCTAGTGAAAAATTTCAGACCGCGGATCAGCAATACCAGTCATGGCAGCAGCAATGGGAATTGCTTAATCGAGATGCGGCCAACCCTGAAAAAGAACAAGAAGTACAGTCGGCTAGGCTAGAGCAGCACCAACGTCAGATTAGTCATTTTGAGCAACGCACTCAACAAGTTGAGGAAGCTTTAACAGAGATTGATACCAAGATTGATATGGATGAAATCAATCAACTTAAGGAGTCGGTAGCAAAGATTGACCAAGAATGCAGCGATTTGGAAAGCTCATTGCAACAACGTGACCAAAAAGTGACTGATTTGCGTGCTGACCTTGAGGTTAGCCGTGAAAACTATAATACCGTGCGACACCAATTGCAAGATGATTCAGCTCAGCTGAACTCGTTAAAAGCTATACAAGCTGCAGCTTTAGGTGAAGATAATAAAGAAGTAAACGCGTGGTTAGAGCAACAAGGTATTAAAAACAATGCTCGCGTGGCTTCTAAGCTGGATGTACACAAAGGTTGGGAACAGGCAATTGATACCGTCTTAGGTAAAACCTTAAATGCGCTGTCTGTATCAAAACTAGAGCAGTTTTCAAATGAGATGGCTGACTTTAAGCAAGGCCGCGTATTGGTGGTCGATGAGTCATCCGCGCCTTATGATGGTGGCGTTAATAAATTAAGTTTATTGGCCGAAAAAGTGTCTGCCCGAGATGTACAAATTGATGGTTGGTTTCATGGTGTCTATGCGGTGAACACTGTTGCGGAAGCACTTGCCAACCGTCATTTGTTATCAGCTCACGAGTCCATTGTGACGCAAGATGGATGTTGGATCGGCACTAACTGGGCCTCATTTGGAGATGATCAAAGTGCTGATGGTGTTTTGCAGCGTGAATCTCAGATCGAAAAGCTTGTGGATAGTGTTGATCTAGCAAATCATGAATTACAAAAGCTTCAAGCTACTACTGAGCAACTAGAAATACAGATCAAAGATCTGGAAGGGCAACGCGAACTTAGCCGCAGTGAGTTTCGCAATAAATCACATACTAGAACCAATTTGCATAATCAGCTTGGCGCTATCGAAGCACGTAGTTCCGAACTACTTTCTCAACGCGACACTTTATTGATTGAGCAGCAACAATTAACCGATCAGCTAGTAGCAGCAAAAGACGAAGTCAGTCTGGCTAGTCGCTTGATGGAAGATGCTCGCTTATTAGCCTCGACCTTTGAGCAGAGTCGTGAATCACTGTCGACGCAACGACAAAACTTAGTGGATGAGTTAGAGCAAACTCGACAGTTGGAGCGTGAAGCACGCGACCAACGTCAAGCTAAACAAATTGAATCAGAACGTTTACGGTCTAATAAAATCTCACTGGGTGAGAGTATTACTCGACTTCAGCAACAGCAAGAGAGGCAGACTGTACGTCGTTCCGAGTTGCAAGAAATTCTGCAAAAAAATGAAGACGCTACGCCAGAACTCAAAGAAAAATTACAAGAGCACTTAGAGAAACGACTTGATGTTGAGAAAGTGTTATCCAAAGCGCGTAATGAATTGAGTGAGTTTGAATCGCAAATGTTAGGTGCTGATCAGCAGCGTTTAGGCTTTGACCGCCAATCAAAAACAGCGCGCGACAGCTTAGAGCAAGTTCGCATGAGTCGCCAAGAGTTGGTGGTTAGACGTGACACGATTTCAGAGCAATTACAGAAGTCGCTTGATGAAATGTTGCTTTTACAGCAAAATCTTGATGAGAAATTAGGCTTACAAAGTGTTGAGCAAGAGTTGACAGAAGTTACGCGTAAGATTGATAAGATTGGTGCGGTTAACTTGGTCGCAATTGATGAGTATCAACAGTGTGAAGAACGAAAAATCTACCTTGATAAACAAATGGCCGACTTGCAAGAAGCCATGGCGACTTTAGAATCAGCGATTAACAAAATAGATAAAGAGACACGGACTCGTTTTAAAGAAACATTTGATAATCTCAATGATGGTTTTAAAGAATTCTTTCCGAAATTATTTGGTGGTGGTAGTGCGTATCTTGAGCTAACTGAAAATGATTTATTGAATACCGGTGTGTCGGTAATGGCTAGACCGCCCGGAAAGCGTAACAGCACAATTCATTTGCTCTCTGGTGGTGAAAAGGCTTTGACAGCGGTGTCATTACTGTTTGCATTCTTTGATCTTAACCCTGCACCTTTCTGTGTGCTTGATGAGGTAGATGCGCCATTAGATGATGCTAACGTTGAGCGTTATGCTGGAGTGTTGAAACAATTAGGTACTAAAACTCAATTGATTTTTATTACTCATAATAAAATCACTATGGAAGTATCTGATATTTTAATAGGTGTCACAATGGCAGAGCCCGGGGTTTCAAGGTTGGTTTCTGTCGATGTAGCAGAAGCGGCGGCGCTTGTTTCTCAGTAATGAATAAGACTGAGAAAAGATAATTTATGATGCAGCTTTATATTATTTTTTTTGGGATGGGACTGCTAATTTTTATGGCAATTGCTGGGTTTTCATGGTTGCAGCAATCTAGTAAAAAAAAGAGACAGGATGGTGCCAATGAGCTCAAAAAAAAGGGTAAGTATGATGATCCGATTTTTACGGATAAACTCGCTAAGCCAAAAGATAATAAAATAGCGGTACCATTGGGTTCTGAAAAAACTGCACCTACTGCCACACTTGCTGAGAAAGATAAGTTAGATTTGCCTGGCCCTAGCTTTGATAAAGAAACGCCTAAAGAAAAAACGACAGTTGTTAAGAAGGCTAACTCAATTCAAACAAGTTTGCCTGTTGTCGAAATGAAAGACGAGAGCGACTCTTCGAAAGACACTGCTGCATCGGATACTCAAATTGCCGACTCTCAAATTGCGGATAATGTGGAAATTATCAATGCGCAACCAAAGCGTGATAAAAAATCATCATCTATCGTTACAGAGTTAGTCGCTCGGGTAAATAACTCGGAACCGATAGAGCAGAAAGAGCTGTTAGTGCTGTTTCGAGACCATGATTTTAAATTCCATCGTCAAATCCATATCTATGGACTGAATCAATTAACTGATTTATGGCGTGATATTGAATATGAGCTGCCATCAGCGAGGTTTGTTGAGCTAGGTGTCGCTATTCAGCTGGCTGATCGTGAAGGCGCCATGACAAAAAAAGAATTGCATGATTTTCAGCAAATGGC
>JALZWI010000104.1 GCA_023299895.1 Arenicella sp.
CCCTGGTGTTCCAATTGTCTCGCCAGAGGCATTGTTGGGTAGCTATGTACGGACGGGATAACCGCTGAAAGCATCTAAGCGGGAAGCCCCTCCCAAGATTAGGTCTCACTGAATACTTGATATTCCTGAAGGGTCGTCGGAGACTACGACGTTGATAGGCTGGGTGTGGAAGCGTTGTAAGGCGTTAAGCTAACCAGTACTAATTGCCCGTGAGGCTTGATCATATAACACCCAAAGGGTTTGGTTATGAGCACTTGTTTATACAAGTAATCATGCTGAAAACTTAAGTGATATATGTGAAAGCTATTTATATATGATATTTGAAAGCGAACGAAATTTACTATTAATTCGAGCTAAAGACCTGTCGGGCTTGCCTGACGGATGAAGGCTCGGTCCTAGATGAATGTTCTTTTTAACAAAAGAATGCAAATCTAACTTGGTGATTGAATTTAGCGAGTATGGTTACATATCAGGCTCTAAGTTTTTAATTAGACGAAGAGACAGTGATTCAAAAAAGATGGGGATTGTTATAACCCCGTCACTTAACAACTACTTTAATTTTAGCTGAAGGTTCTTTATTGATCCTTATTGGCTGAGGGATCTTTATTGATTCCATAACCAGAACAAGCTATAGATATAAGATAGCGTTCCAATTTGAAACGATGTCTTGACCAGTTTTCTGGCGACAATAGCGACTGTGTACCACCTGATCCCTTCTCGAACTCAGAAGTGAAACCAGTTTGCGCCGATGGTAGTGCGGGATTACCCGTGTGAGAGTAGGACATTGCCAGATTTATACATTAAACCCCAGTAGCATAGCTACTGGGGTTTTTTTTATGGAATTTAGTCTATAGAATTTATTAACGCTCTAAAGAAGCTGGGTAAATATTAATGCTACGCAAAATATAATAATACTGATACAAGTTTTGTATTACAGGTGCTTTATTAAATGATATATTACTTAGTGAGGTTAATTTATTTATGTTATTAATAGCTAAGGATATTTTCAATGTCGTTACAAAAAAAATATTTATTAATACTCCCAACAGCATTATTAAATATAATTTTGACAGCGCTTTGTATTAATAGTTTTACTTTTGCATCAGAGGGTGCTGAACATAATATATCTAAATTTCTTGTCCAGTTGTATGATCTCCCTAATCAGCTTGAGACACTAGATAATAACATCAATCGAGATTTTTCATTTCAAACTCAGAGTGAAAATTCTGTGTCTAGTCGTATTATTAGTGGCTCGAATGCCTCTCGAGGTGAGTATGGTGAATTTGTCCAAGTTTTTATTGTAGATGATGAGCAATCTAATATTGTTGGTCTCTGTAGTGGTAGTTTGATTGCTCCTAATAAAGTTCTTACTGCAGGTCATTGCTCTTTAGAATCGGCATCTAATTATCTAGTTGTTCCTGGTTTCTATTCCTTTAATGACCAAATCGAGGAATCAGATATTGGCATTGTATCTAGGGTTAGGACTCACCCGAACTACAACGACCTGGCAATAGATTACGATATTGGTATATTAACGTTAACCCTTAATTTTACTACACCGCTTGCGAATGTTTATGCTGGTAATGACTTGTTCGTATCAGAGCTTGGTACAGCTATAGGAACTGGTTTGATTGCGACAAATCCACCTGAGAATGTCGATATTTTACAAGAAGTTTCGGCGCCAATCATTAGCAATCAACTGTGTTCGTCGCTCTGGCAGCAAATATCAGGTTTTGATCCTATTACTGATCGAATGATGTGTGCTGGTTTTCCAATAGGAAACCGTGGAACGTGTTCAGGTGATAGTGGTGGAGGCTTGTTTGTTGATATAGACGGACAGAGAACTATTGTCGGCACAACAAGTTTTGGGTTGATGGAGTGTGAAGCTAATCGGCAAGAACAAGCTTATGCGCGCGTTAGCACTATGACTGATTTTATTCGACAAGAGGCACCAACTACTAATTTTGTTTTTTCAGATTCTATTGTTCTGCCAATAGGGGCGTTGTTTCTTTTATTGAATGGCGACGAGAGCGAATGAATTTGTTGGTATTGGTAGTCCTGTACGTGTCAGTAATAATATTACTGAGAATTTAGGGTGTTTGAGATAGAGTTCAATTGCTAGCAATACATGCGCTCAAACTAGGTGTACATGGAAAGCAACGACTACATTATGTCTTTTCGAACTCACAAGTGAAATCTGATTACATCAGATGTAAATATAAATTATTTTTTTAATGATAATGATTTGTTGCTAAATTCAATTCAAAATGTGGTTTAATCTATTAGCTTAGAATGATTTTTATGATCAGGTTAATATAATATTTTTTGATCTGGTTATTATCAGACAGCAAAACACTTTTAAACATCCATTAACAATAATTTTCGAGGATATAACAATGACGACCATACTCTATTTGATTGCGGTATTGGTGAGTAATGCGTATTTAGCGTTTAACCGGATGGGTTTAAAACCATTCGTTATTCTAAATGCGGCCCTATTATTAATTTTTTGGATTGTAGGCAATGGTTCTTGGATAGTTAACCTATTACTAATTCTCTTCGTTGGTGTTGGTATTGTCTTAAATTTAACTGACATACGAACTAAGTTTTTGAGTAAGCCCGCGTTTGCTATGTTTAAGAAAGTGCTTCCGTCGATGTCGACTACCGAAAAAGAGGCACTTGATGCAGGTACAACTTGGTGGGAAGGTGATTTATTTTCAGGTAAACCGGATTGGGATAAATTTTCTGCCTATCCAAAACCGAGTCTTTCTGAAAAAGAACAAGCCTTTATTGATGGGCCTTTGGAAGAACTGTGCGGCATGCTCGACGATTGGGAGTTTAGCTATGAGTATGGAGATTTGCCAAAAGAGGTTATCGACTTTATTCATAAACATAAATTTCTTGGGCTGATTATTCCAGAGGAATATGGTGGTCTGCATTTTTCTGCTTATGCACAAACTCGAATTTTAACGAAATTAACGGCAATTAATGGCATTGCCGCTTTCTACATAGCCGTGCCTAATTCCTTAGGCCCAGGTGAGTTGCTAATGAAGTACGGCACTGATGAACAGCGCAAGTACTATTTACCAAGACTAGCAGATGGACGTGAGTTGCCTTGCTTTGGTCTAACGTCTCCTCGTGCTGGTTCTGATGCAGGCGCAATACCTGATACAGGTATTATTTGTGAAGGTGAATTTGAAGGCAAAAAAGTTCTTGGCATCAAACTTAATTTTGATAAGCGTTATATAACACTTGCGCCTATCGCGACAATCATTGGTTTAGCGTTTCGGTTGTTTGATCCCGATAAACTGATTGGTGACACTGAAGATTACGGAATTACCTGTGCATTGATACCGCGTAATTTAGATGGCATAACCATCGGGCGCAGACATTTTCCGGTAGGAACGCCTTTTTATAATGGACCGTTTCAAGGCAAAGATGTCTTTATCCCACTGGATTATATAATTGGTGGTCAAGACATGGTTGGACAAGGCTGGCGTATGTTGGTTGAATGTTTGTCAGTCGGTCGTTGTATTACCTTGCCATCGGTTTCAAACTCGATTGGCAAGAATGTTATGGCAACAACGGGTGCCTACACAGCAATACGCCGTCAGTTTAATTCAGCGATTTCAAATTTTGAAGGTATTCAAGAATCTTTAGCACGCATCGCCGGTTTCAGTTACATTATTGACTCAGCCGTTAGCGTTACCGCATCTTCCATTGATTCTGGCGAAAACCCCTCTGTACCATCGGCCATACTAAAGTACCACTGTACTGAAATGGCGCGCACGATTCTCAATGATGGTATGGATATCAACGCCGGTAAAGCAGTAATCCAAGGGCCTAAAAATTATATCGCTAATATGTACATGAGCTTTCCAGTGGCGATAACGGTTGAAGGGGCTAATATCTTGACACGCAGTCTGATCATATTTGGTCAAGGCGCGATACGTTGTCATCCTTATGTGTTGCAAGAGATGGAGGCAACTAAAGAGGATAACCTAGAAAAGTTCGACTCTGCACTGTTTGGCCATATTGGT